>NZ_SFBV01000330.1:0-16045 GCF_007095585.1 Microcystis sp. M_OC_Ca_00000000_C217Col | reverse complement strand
GGATGTAATCTGACTGTTACTGTGCTTGGTTCACAAGCTTCTGGTATTTGTCTTGACCATCGAATAGGTAAAGGTTCTGTGCATTTGGCTAAATAGATTTGTTTGTCTTTAAATTTAAAGGCTGATTTGGTAAATTCGGCACTTCCTCCTTGATGTTTTTTCTTAAAGTTAGGATACTTAGTACGACCAGCAAAGAAATTAGTGAAAGCTGTTTGTAAATGTCTTAACCCTTGTTGTAAGGGTACACAGCTTACCTCATTGAGAAAGTCTAATTCTTCTTGCTTTTTCCACTCGGTCAACATTGAAGAAGTTTCAGTATATCCTACTCTTTCTTGTCTTTCATACCAAGCTTGTGTTCTGAGATGGAGAGCTTTATTGTAAACTAATCTTACACAGCCCAATGTGCGCCGCAATAGCGACTCTTGTTCGGGTGTGGGGTAAAATCGGTAAGAATAGGCTTTTTCCATACCTCACATTTTAGCATATATTTCGTAAACGATGCTCATATTTAACAGTAAAGCCGTCGTAGAACGACGGGGTTTCAGACCCAAAATTTTCGATGACGAAAAACGTTAACAATATCCACGGGTTCAGGGATAGCCTCTAGAGAAGGATAGCAGCTTTGACCGTCAATTTGCTTGACCATCGGATTGACAGGATAGACTCGATAACCCACCGCTTGCAGGAATTTGGCCACCTGATAGCTGGCGCGATTCGATTTCTCGGAATGCCCGACCACTGCGATAATTTTACTATTGCTGAAGATGGTTTTGAGCGCACCATCGTCTCCTTTAATATTCGGCATTGTCCCACCTATCTTAGAACAGAGTTTCGCTTTCCATAAAGATGAAGTGTAACCTAATTTGGTATCGACTTTTGACTCCAGCTTTAGCCACTCTGAATAACTGGCAGCGATGTTTAACTTTTTTACCAGAAAAACAGTTAAGTAGGTAGGTGTTAAAAGTTGTCAGACACCCCCCTTATCAAGGGGGGCAGGGGGGATCCCCCCGCCTATCGGCACCCCCCTTATTAAGGGGGGCAGGGGGGATCAGAGGCAAAATCTATCTTCTATTTAATTAGAACTACTTACTTATTACAAATCGAAATCAATCCCTCGGTATCTGTGGGAAAATTTACCCGATGGTTCCCCCTAAATTCTCTGACTTTAGTTACCTTAAAACCTGATGAATTATCTTAGTATTATCATTCCGACTCTTAATGAGGAGTTAAGAATTGCAGCAACGTTAAAACAGATAGGTACGGGAGTAGAAATTATTGTTGTCGATGGGGGAAGTACCGATAAAACTAGAGAAATAGCCGAACAATCGGGAGCGAAGGTAATTATTTCTTCTAGTAAAGGTCGTGCATTTCAGATGAATTTAGGAGCCAAAATAGCAAAAGGAGATATTTTATTATTTCTGCACGGAGATACTTTACTCCCCCAGGAATTTCAAGAACAAATTATCAATACTTTATCCCAATCTGGAATAGTAGCGGGGGCCTTTGAATTAAAAATTGATGGAGAGGAAAAATCCCTGCGTTTAGTGGAAAAATTAGTTAATTGGCGTTCTCGCTGGCTTTCTCTTCCCTACGGAGATCAAGGAATATTTTTAAAAGCCTCAATCTTTGCCGATTTGGGCGGTTTTCCTGAGTTGCCAATTATGGAAGATTTTGAATTAATACAAAGATTGAAAAAAAGGGGTAAAATAGCCATATTTTCTGCCGCGGTGATTACCTCGGCAAGACGTTGGCAAACATTAGGAGTTGGCAAAACTACCTTAGTTAATCAATTAGTTATTATTGGTTATTATCTAAAAATTCCGCCTAGTTTGTTGAAAAGTTTTTATCGTTTATGGTAATAAAGGCTTGCTGAAAAAGTATTTGAGGTCATTGTGCAATGTAGGGGCGCAACGCTTGCGCCCATAATGTGACATTGTGAACATTTTTCAGCCAATATCCAAGAGAGGCAAAGACAATTATACAATCGAAGAAACCCTGCCAAAGAAGAGGTTTCCATGGCGCAAACATTAACAAAAATCATCAAGAATGCGGGGGGGGTAAGCATTACTTATTTGTAGCAGGCAGTACCAGTCTTTTGAAAAATACAATCATATAATCGAGGAAACCATACCAAAGAAGAGGTTTCCATGGCGCAAACATTAACAAAAGTAATCAAAAAGGTGGGGGGGGGTAAGCATTGCTTGTTGGTAGCGGGGGCAACTCTAGCCATCCTAACCCCTTTCCAAGCCGCCCAAGCAATTTTAGGGACAGGGACAGTGACAGGCCATTTTGACAACGCCATCACGCTCCCCGACTCAGTATACACGGGCAACGGAACCGACACCATCGAATGGGGAACGCCTGTAGATGGTTCATTTACCAATCAATTGTCCTTTATTCCTTCTGACTTTACCGATCAGCCCAAGGGTCAAGACTTTGTTGCAGGGCGCTTGTATTACCGTAATGGCACTATTTTTCTAGGCACTCAGATTGATGGGGTTGATCTGATAATCAACACCACTTCCTCCGACCCAGATTTCACTCAAACATTGCCATTAAAAATCACGATTGTGAACACCCCAAATGTTGCTGATCCTATCGCTAGTGCAGATTTCATTTACTTTACGGATTTCCCTAATCGCGGTAGTTTCAGGGTACTAGAAGGAGAAGAGACCTATGTAGAAGTTATAACTCAGTTTAATTCCCTCGATCTTGTTGGTTTTGGAGCCGTGGGTGATCCTTCCAAAGGATTTTTATCACCCAGTACCGGTCCAGATCCATTTCCAGCGGTTCCAGAGCCTTCCTCGATTCTGGGGTTATTGGCATTGGGTTTACTGGGGATGGGTTCAGTATTTAACAAGCAGCGAAAATAAATTGACAAGTGTGGGGATGGGATTTTTTCCATCTCCACTTGAGGAAAAACGCGCTCTAGAAACCTTCCAAATTTAACTCTTAATTTGAGTAAACAAATTTTTTTAAATTCCCTGGCAATTACTCAAAAAATTTGACATCTTATAGCGGACAGGTAAAAATAAAAACTTTTCTTTGCCAAGGCACCGATCGATAGGATAATTGATCATCGGAACATCTGCTCTGAGAATATGTCTCTCGATCGCCGTCAATTTCTTGATCTTTTAGGTGCTACCCTTGGCACAGCCACTCTTGCTGGTTTTAACCCTGCCGCTTTTATCGAAAAAATTAGATTTATTCAGCCAACTCTATATAGGGTTTTCATCCCTTGTAACCCCATCCATCGCATAACACAAACCGAAGAACCAGGCTATCTTAGGTTTGGTGGGTAAAATGTATTCTAAGATACAGTCCTGCTGGCGAGGGAGTGGAAGGAACCACTCCAGACACAGAGGACACAAAGATTGATCGCTTCTATAGTAAGTTAAACTGATCACACAAAGAACTGATAGGCTTTTAGCGGCTTGAGAACAAGCTTTATCAATCTATTCATATAATTGAAAATTATCAAAAGCGCACACTGCCGGAAAGCCATTTATTTTTTACCGAAAAATTGGGTTGAAAGCCTCGCCCTTTGAGGGCGACTTTATAGGATGTATGATATTAAGAATAGGAGGCTGGGTAAGCAACCGCTTAAAAAACCCAGTCATCAACCGATGAACGCACCTTGAAAACTAGAGTTATGGGGTTCTATAGGGGAATGCTCCTATAGGTAAAATTCTCAGCACCAAGTACCAGAGAAACCAAGTATTTTAGAGGTTTTGAACCGTATCGTAGGGGACCCCGAAAACAGGCTTCTGTAAGGGAGCGAAAGTCTGAGGAGAGAACCACCCAGAGGTGGGATTTCGCCAGGAATCTAATTCAAGTGGACTCGTTGAGCCATAAATTCACAGCAGTGATGCTAGAAGAATCCACGTCCGTTTACGGCGTGGGGTATGTCAAAATAGAAGATTACCTGGATTATTTTTGCGGGGGGCGATCGGTGATTCTCAATTTTTCCCTAAGGATTGTAGCGGCCAAAGGCAGACTATTCTGTAAGTTTTCACTCTACAAAACCTATCGGGTGGTCAGTACCGCCCCCGTCGATGTCCTCTGGCAAAAATTAATCAATGTGGCCGATGTCTCTTGGCATCCTTTGATTGCCAAGGCTGATGTTCCCTTGGGTTTAATCGCTAAACCGGGGTTAATCTATCAAGCTGTCACCCGTCTGACTCCCATTCCTATCCGGGTTTTCGTGGAAAATGTCCGTCCCGGGGAACTTCTCAGCCTCAGAGTTCTCGCTATCCCCGGCATGGAACAGAAAATGACCTACCAAGTGGAATCAACCCTCTGTGGTAGTTATATTTCCTATTCTGTCACCCTGCGGGGTTGGCTGTCCCCCTTTATCTGGTGGTTAAGTCGTCCCTATTTAGCCAAAGTCGCCGCCCAACTAGCTCACGCCGCCGAAGAATTAACGGCCTAAAAAAAATTCTCCCCAATTGTGCTAATAAATAATCTGCCAAGGGTCAAGATTTAAGTCACAATGGTATATGGATAGACTTAAACAAAATTTTAGTCAGCTACATTGGTACATATAGTCTACTGATATCATCCCGACGAGTTGAGCGCAACAACCTCAATCCGCCGGGATGAACTATCTCTAGAGACTTTACTGATGAAGTAAGCTCTACAGGAGGGAACTATGGGGGAATTAAACACAGCCGAACTTCTAGTTAAATGTCTAGAGAATGAAGGGGTCGAGTATATTTTTGGGCTACCCGGGGAAGAAAACCTCGATGTTTTGGAAGCCCTAAAAAACTCCTCGATCAAATTTATCACCACCCGTCACGAACAGGGCGCCGCTTTTATGGCCGATGTCTATGGACGCTTAACGGGAAAAGCGGGGGTTTGTCTCTCCACCTTAGGACCGGGGGCGACTAACCTAATGACAGGGGTAGCCGATGCTAACCTCGATGGGGCGCCCTTGGTGGCTATCACTGGCCAGGTGGGAACCGATCGGATGCACATTGAATCCCATCAATACCTGGATCTGGTGGCCATGTTCGCCCCGGTGACGAAATGGAATAAACAAATCGTGCGGCCGGGTATCACCCCAGAAGTGGTACGGAGAGCCTTTAAAACCGCCCAAAGTGAGAAACCGGGGGCAGTTCATATCGATCTTCCTGAAAATATCGCCGCTATGGCTGCCGATGGTAGTCCTTTGCCCCTCGATAGTCAGGAAAAAGTTTACGCTTCCTATCGGACTTTGAACATGGCGGCGGCGGTGATTTCTAAAGCGAAAAATCCCTTGATTTTGGCGGGAAATGGGGCAATTCGCGCTAATGCTAGTGAGGCTTTAACGGAATTCGCCACGGCCTTGAATATCCCTGTGGCTAACACTTTTATGGGTAAGGGGGTGATTCCCTATACCCATCCTCTGGCTCTTTGGGCGGTAGGATTACAGCAACGGGATTTGATTAGTTGTGCTTTTGAGCGCAGTGATTTAATTATCGCTGTTGGTTACGATTTAATCGAGTATTCCCCGAAAAAATGGAATCCAGACGGGAAATTACCGATTATTCACATCGGCATGACTCCGGCGGAAATTGACAGCAGTTATGCCCCGGTGGTGGAAGTGGTGGGTGATATCACCGATTCTCTCATCGATATCCTCAAACGGGCTGATCGCCAGAATAAACCAACTCCTGTCACTGCGGGATTAAAGACGGAAATTCGGGCCGATTACGAAACCTATGCCAATGATACGGGTTTTCCGATCAAGCCACAAAAATTGATCTACGATCTGCGTCAGGTGATGGGACCAGAAGATATCGCCATTTCTGACGTGGGCGCTCATAAAATGTGGATGGCCCGCCATTATCACTCCGATTGTCCTAATACTTGCATTATTTCTAACGGTTTCGCCGCTATGGGTATTGCTATCCCTGGTGCGATCGCCGCTAAGTTAGTTCATCCCGATAAGCGCATTGTGGCGGTGACGGGAGACGGCGGTTTTATGATGAATTGTCAGGAATTGGAGACAGCTTTGCGGGTGGGAACTCCCTTCGTCACTCTCATCTTTAATGATGGCGGTTACGGTTTAATCGAATGGAAGCAGTTTAATCATTTTGGGACCTCTTCTTTTATTAAGTTTGGTAATCCCGATTTTGTTAAATTTGCCGAAAGTATGGGATTAAAAGGCTATCGGGTGGAATCTGCTCAGGATTTGATCCCAATACTAGAGGATGCTTTCCAGCAAGATGTCCCTGCGGTGATCGATGTTCCCGTCGATTACGGTGAAAATCTGCGTCTTTCCCAAAAATCGGGCGATTTAAGCTGTCAGATTTGGGAATAGAAGTTGATAGCGTTGACAATCCCCAAAAAATCCCCTAACTAAATCTCAGTTAGGGGGAGGTAATTAGGTTGGCTTTGGTAACGTTAGAAAACCCGATCTAGAATAACCATTCTAGAACCGCCTCATCTTTAGTGTTGGTATTGCGAGAGGGAGTTTCCCGGGTAAATTTCATGTGGATAGAACGATTTTGTTCCCCATCGGCGGCCACGGCCATAATCGGATAATCGATTAAACCATCTTGGAAGGACATCTGATAGCGGAAAGTGCCATCGGGATTGAGTTTAATCGGACGACCACCGATAGTTACGGTGGCATCGGGTTCGGTGGCACCATAGACGATTAATTCGGCATCGGCAACTAACCAGAATTTGCGCGGACGTTGTAGGGTTTCCGAAGCACCCATACCGATACCAGAAGCAGTCATCCCGATACCGGAAGCGGTTAGTCCCGATACCGTGGGAACTGCCCACATACCAACCCCAGAGGGGAATACATAAGAACTGATCACTTCCGACATCGGTACGGAACCAGCGACGTGCTGCATGGAACCAAACAAGGAACCGGCCACCCGTAGGGCCTCGATATCGCCGACACTCTCGAAAATTTGGTCGTAGATAGGGCTTCCAGTGGTTCCGGTGCTGCTGTCGTAGCGTTTGCTGGGGGGAACGAGTTCGTAAACAGTTTTACCCACCAGTTCTTCTTCCCAGTTAACGGTGACAAAAATATCTTCAATCCAGTCGGAAGGATAGACGGGAGGAATCCGCACTAAAGGAGAACGGGCCAAAACTAACCAACGACCATCAGCACAACGATAACCGATATCGATAACATAATCTCGATCGCTGACTGGAATTGGTAAATACCATTCCCGGGCTAATTCATCACAGAGATATTCTTGGACACTGTGGGCGCCTTGGCTATTGAGATCGATATCGGTGACATCATAAAGACGCAGGGCTAACTGTTGTCCCCCTTGACGACGTAGATCTTCTTTCGATTCGTTGGGGATATCCCAGTAAGCATAGGCCCACTGAGGATCGCGAGGTAGGAGGGTAATGCGGTTTTCACCGTAGCCACCGGGCAGATCTCCTAAACCATCATCCACTGAACCTAGTATATCTTCGATCGGGTTAGCTTGACCTAATTCAAATTTTGCTGCTTCCACTGGTTTTTCCTCTTTAATAATAGATTTAAAATTGCCGCTTACTCCCATAGCTTGGGTAATTGACTCGATTAACTGCGTTTTCCGCATCCGACTGTAACGAGAGATGCTGTATTGACTGGCAACTCGTCGTAGTTGCCGCAAGGTCATCTCATCTAAGGGGGGGTATTCTGGAACCATGAGTTGACGCTCTCCGATTAGTTACGACGGCAAATGTTTTTGGGCATTTGCAAAAGCAGTGATCTGGGTAATCCTTCTAACTACTCATCGATTGCTTTGTGAACGAGAGATCCACTCGATGGGGATCAAGGGAATCGCTTGTTATAAATACCTATTAAACAGCAAGATTCCGATTTTGACCAAGTACATTGTCATGGTTTCTTGATAAAACCGCCAAACCCTTGATCCCAAAGAGATTGTTATATCAGGAAGTTTTGATATTCTTATTGGCTGTTGGGGTTTTAGGGTGTTGGGGTTTTAGGGTGTTGGGGTTTTAGTTGAAATTCCCCCACTTCCCCACTCCCCCACTTCCCCACTTCCCCACTTCCCTGTGTGATAATTTTTGCTTATGTAAGGTTAAATGCTTACTGGGCAAGACTTTTAGGACTATTTTGAAAGAAGAAACTATCAGTATAGACCTCGTTTACACACAGAAACCAGAAGAGCCTCCCCACTTCCCCTAATCCCTATCCCCTAACGAGACTGTACTCCGATCCCGATCGCCTGTAATCTGATATTGAGACTTTTAGTTAAGGAGACTGAACCGCTTGGCTACTCGTGTGATTATTGTTCGTCATGGACAAAGCAGTTATAACGCAGAGCAGAAAATACAAGGTCGCAGTGATGGCTCGGTTTTGACGGAAAAAGGGCATCTGGACGCGGAAAAAGTAGGAAATGCCCTCAGTCAAATCGATATCGCCGCTTTTTACTGTAGTCCTCTCCAAAGAGCCAAATCTACTGCTGAGGTGATTCAGTCTCGTTTAAATCACTCTCCCGTCATTCAACCCACTTCGCAGTTACTAGAAATCGATCTGCCTATCTGGGAAAATATGGTCAAAGAGGAGGTAAAAGCTCAATACCCCCAAGAATATCGGGATTGGCACCAAAAACCTCACGAATTCAAGATGATACTGCCCGATGGTCAAGAACATTACCCCGTTCTCTCCCTCTATCAACAAGCGCAGGATTTTTGGCGAGAAATTATTCCCCAACACGAGGGACAAACTATACTAATTGTTGCCCATAACGGTATTAATCGCTGTTTAATCCTCAGTGCCATCGGTATTCCGGTTTCCTTATACCATTCCCTACAACAATCTAACTGTTGCGTTAATGTTCTCAATTTTACGGGTAATTTTGGTGATCCTGTCCAGGTGGAATCCCTCAATCAAACGGCACACCTAGGGATAGCTTTACCCCCACCGCGTCCTCCTTTCCAAGGTTCTAGGCTGCTGCTTGTGCGTCACGGAGAAACCCAATGGAATCGGGATAAACGTTTTCAAGGGGTGCGCGATATTCCTCTCAATGATAATGGCAAAGCTCAAGCTGAGAAAGCCGCCGAATTTCTGCGAGAAACGGCGATCGATCACGCTGTCACCAGTCCTTTGTCCCGTCCCAAGGAAACTGCCCAAATTATCCTGCAATATCACCCCGATATCACCTTAGATACCCAAGGGGATCTGACAGAAATCTGTCACGGACTTTGGGAAGGTAAATTAGAGGAGGAAATTGAAGCGAGTTTCCCCGGGATGTTAGAAGACTGGAAAAATGCCCCGGAAACCGTGCAAATGCCGGAAGGGGAGAATTTACAGGAAGTTTGGGATCGAGCGATCGCTTGTTGGCGGCAAATCGTTAAAACCTATAGTAATAGCGATAGTCCTAAGACAATTATGGTGGTAGCTCACGATGCCATTAATAAGGTGATTCTTTGTTATTTATTGGGTTTAAAACCCGCCAATTTCTGGAATATTAAACAGGGAAATGGTGCGGTTAGTGTCATCGATTATCCCAAAGGAGTTGACTCTCAACCAGTCCTACAAGCAATTAATATTACCTATCATCTAGGATCAGGAATACTCGATCGCACGGCAGCTGGTGCTTTATAACAGTTATCAGTGATCAGTTATCAGTTATCAGTGGGTAAGTTAACAGTTATCAGTTATCATTATTCAGTATTCAGTATTCAGAAGATTGCTTTTATTTATTCTTCCCAATTCATAATTCATAATTACGGCTAACTAGAAGCCAATAATTTATTCTCAATCTGTCTAACTACCGTGAGTGCCGAATAGCTGACTCCGGCAGTGCCTTCTCCCGGATGGGTGGAATCTCCCACTAACCAAAGATGGGGGATCGGAGTGCGCGTCGCTACGCCAAAAGGGCCAAAAGTGGACAATCTTTGACCAATACCGCCGACAATGCCCTGATTTCGCCCCGTAAACCGTTCAAAAGTACGAGGTGTAGCTGATTCGATATGAACGATGTGATCAGGGCTAAGATGGAAATAATTACCGAGACGCTTGATCGCCTCTTGGGTGTATGCTGCTTTTAATTGCTGATAATTATCTGCTCCTTTTCGCCACCAAAGACTGGTATCGGTGAAGGAAGAAGCAATAATCGTCGCTTTTCCCACTGGAGCGCGGCCATCCCCTTCTTTACTCACGGAAACAAACAAAGAGTTATTTTCGCCGATTATGCCATCGTAATCGTAGAGGAATTGCAAATGGGGGGGACAATCGGGGGGAATAGCAGCGCGATCGACTCCTAAGTAAACCACAAAAGCAGCGGATGCGGGGGGAAGTTTTTCGATTCTCTGGTGATAAAGACTGGGAATGGCTTCGCGATCGATTAATTGTGGTAAATTTTGGATCGGGATATTAGCGACAATTTCATCGGCCATTTCTGAATTTATTTGGTCATTTTTTTGATTTCTGACGATAATTCCCGTGGCTTTTCCCTTTTCTGTCAGTATTTTTTCCACTGTGTGGCGCATTTGCAATTTACCGCCGTATTTTTCCAAAGCTGCTACTAGGCGATCGCTTAATACTTGCATACTACCCTGAAGGTGGGATAAACCTTGGGGAGACTGAGAAACTGCTAAAGCGGTGGCGGCATAAAGTAAAGCG
Organism: Microcystis sp. M_OC_Ca_00000000_C217Col; assembly: GCF_007095585.1. Lineage (NCBI taxonomy): Bacteria > Bacillati > Cyanobacteriota > Cyanophyceae > Chroococcales > Microcystaceae > Microcystis > Microcystis sp. M_OC_Ca_00000000_C217Col. Next base: position 5,454 of record NZ_SFBV01000330.1, on the reverse strand, counting down.
GTTTCATCGGCAGTAACTTGGGAATAAAGCTTTAACTGGAGATCAAGAAAGGTTTTTAGGCGTTTATCCCTCTCTAAGCCGTATAATCGCAGAGCATCCCCCACAGTCATCAAAGTAAAAGGGAAGGTAATGGCAGTATCTAAACGCAAAGCGGCGATTAATTGCCCTAAATCCCACCAGTTGCGCGGGGGTAAAACTGGATCGCGACTTTGAAAACGCCAACTTGCTTGAAAGAGTTTTTGTAATAATTGCCAAAAAGGTTCGCTGCCCGGAAATTGTTTTTGTCTTTCCTCTTGCCACTTTTGCCGATCGCGCCAGACGTTAATCGCAGTGGTTTCCCCCGGCAGAAAAACTGCACAGGCGGGATCGCAGGGGACAGAATCGGGTAAATCTATCCCTAATTCGGCAAAAATGCGCTGATGAATGCCCCCTACTTCTAATCCTGCCACTTGAGTTGCCCCCACGTCAAAAGTAAAACCCCGACGGGAAAAAGTCGAGGCACAACCCCCGGGGACGAGCGCCTGATCATATACTGTGACTTGATAACCTCGACGCGCCAATAATGCCGCCGCCGTTAGTCCGCCAATCCCTGCACCAATAACGGTAATTCGCGTCATTTTCTTAACAATTATTTATATCTATTTTTATCCTAACACTGCTGTCTTTTCACTGATTACTGATTACTGTTCACTGAAAAGCTCCCCACTTCCCCACACCCCACTTCCCCACACCCCAACCAATCTGCCATGGACTCTTAACAAGTAAATTGGATGCTTAACAGTTTACTTGCGCCCCTAGGGTATCTAAAGCCAAAATTTTGGCACTGGAGTTAATCCCCACTTCCTTCCAAGCATTTGTCATCTCTGTGGCTGTTTTTTGGGCATTGTCGGGGTTAGTTAAAGCTAATAGGGTGGGACCTGCGCCACTAATTACCATCCCGTAAGCACCCCCATTAATGGCGGCTTTTTTCACCTTTTCGTAACCCGGGATCAAAGATTGGCGATAGGGTTGATGCAGTTTATCCTCTAGGGCAATTCTCAGCCAATCGCCGTTACCCGTCTCCAATCCCCGCAATAATAAACCCAAGCGGGAAATATTGAAAATAGCCTCCTGACGGCTAATTTTTTCCGGTAAAACCGCCCTAGCTTTTGCCGTAGCCAGTTCAAAATCGGGAATCGCCAAGACGGGAATGAGATTTTTTTGCCAAAATACTTGACAAATAGCCCAATCTGTGCTATATCCTGCCGATAGCTGACAGTTGCCCCGCAAAGCCGGCACCACATTATCTGGATGGCCCTCCAAAGCGATCGCTAATGCTTCGATTTCCCCCAGAGATAAAGGATTTCCCGCACATTGATTGGCAGCCACTAACCCACCGATAATAGCAGTCGCAGAACTACCTAAACCTCTAGCCAGAGGAACCCCTAAACCGATCTCGATGGCGATAGGGGGCGGATTCTGTCCTATTTTTTGATAAACTTGCAAAAAAGAACTGTAGATTAAATTATCAGCACCTTGGCTAACTTTAGCTGATTCAGTTCCCTTGACAATAATGCTGACAGGGTTAGCTGTCGTTGCTGGCAGCAGGGTAAAAGTAAACTGATTATATAGGGTTAAGGCCGCTCCGAGACAATCGAAGCCGGGCCCAATATTAGCAGTGGTAGCGGGAACTGTTACCGTAAAAGTTGTCATCGTTAAGCTTTTGCCTGAACATAGCGGCGATTTACCTCCTCCCAGTTAACCACATTCCACCACTGTTTTAAATACTCAGCCCGTTGATTACGGTATTTTAAGTAATAGGCGTGTTCCCAGACATCATTGCCCATAATTGGCTGTAATCCCATCATTAGGGGGCTATCTTGGTTAGCAGTGCTGATAATTTCCAGTTGTCCTGACTTATTTAAAACCAACCATGTCCAACCACTACCAAAAAGTTTAGTACCTGCTTGGTTGAAAGCGTTTTTAAATTCCTCGAAACTGCCAAATTTAGCGATTATTGCCGCTCCTATTTCTCCTGTTGGTTCGCCACCGCCATCGGGGGACATAATCTGCCAAAACATCGTATGATTAAGATCGCCGCCGCCATTATTGCGGATAGTGATGCGAAGATCGGCGGGTAAAGAGTCAAGATTTTTAATTAATTCTACTACTGTTTTTTTCTGCAATTCTGGATATTTTGCCACTGCCGTGTTGAGATTATTAACGTAGGCTGCATGGTGTTTATCGTGATGAAATTGCATCGTTTCCTTATCGATATAAGGTTCTAGGGCATCATAGCCATAGGGTAGGGCGATAAGACCATAGGGACCAGTAGCGGCAAAAGCGGCACGGTTAAAACCGACAAGAGTGGCTGTGCCAAGGGTAGCACCTAAAAGATAAAGAAATTGACGGCGATCAAGAGACATATTCTCAGAGCAGATGTTCCGATTATTAATTATCCTATCGATCGGTGCCTTGGCAGAGAAAAGTTTTAATTTTTACCTGTCCGCTCTAAGATGTCAAATTTTTTGAGTAATTGCCGGGGAATTTTAAAAAAATTGTTTACCTAAAATTAAGAGTTAAATTTGGAAGGTTTCTAGAGCGCGTTTTTCTTGAAGTGGGGAGGAAAAAAATCCCATCCCCACACTTGTCAATTTATCGTGTGATAATTTTTGCTTATGTAAGGTTAAATGCTTACTGGGCAAGACTTTTAGGACTATTTTGAAAGAAGAAACTATCAGTATAGACCTCGTTTACACACAGAAACCAGAAGAGCCGAATTGAGTCCTAAAAGAGAAAATAAGCCAGATAAACCTCAAAACAATCCTAAATAGTAAGTAGTCATGCAAAATTAATTACCTGCCCGATCGAGCTAAAACCCTTACGGGGCAATGATCGTCATGTGTAAATAATTTTGCCTAGGTACTTACCTGGTACAGCATAACCTAATCCTGTCATTTCTTCATAAACAGCTACTGGAATAATAATTGTTCCATAAATATCATGGAGCAAGTTAAGATAGCCGATAGCAGCTAAACTGGTAATAGGAGAGGTGTTACTAACAACAATCACAGATCACCTAAAGTTTTTAAGGTTTCTAATTCTTGTTGCCAATCTACACTATCATAATTTACGCAAATATTCCTCTTGGCGATTTCTTGACGAAATTCAATTAAAGATAAGTTGGCAAAATCAGCTGCTTTTGCGCTACTGATATGATAATCTCTAAACATAATGATTGCCAGTTCTAGTCGCAACAGTTGCTCGTTTTTTCCTGTTGCTTGTATAATTTCGTTGGGAATCACAATAGTCATTGAATTTTACGATATTAAACTGAGAGCCATTATTGTATCACAAAAACTACTTACGAGCAATTAATTAATAAAAATTAATGATTGGAAACACGAGCAAAAAAACAAAACCCCCTCAAGATTGAATGAAGGGGCATTTATGGTATTTTTAGAGGCAATTTAGCCTACTTTTGTGGTTTCTTTTTCAATGGATTGGGAGGGGTTTAGCAACTGATAATAAAGCCTCTTCTATTGGCTTTGGTAACTCAATAGACCCACCGATTCTTAATGTGTAAAATGTGTAAGGAGAAGAGACGCAAAAAATAAACCCGCTCAACTGACTAAATGAAGGGGGTTATGATATCATTCCAATAGGAAGGGATAGATAGGGTTATAGCCATGAGTATTGATATCTCCGATGAAATTCTCAGTGCAACACGCATGACTGAAGCTGAGATGAGGCAGGAAATTGCGGTCATGCTCTTTCAAAAAGAGAAGCTCACCCTTGCTCAAGCGAGTCGATTTGCAGGAATGAATCGTATTGCTTTTCAACACCTACTTGCAAGTCGTCAAATTCCGGTACACTACGATGTCGAAGATTTTGAACAGGATATTAAGAACTTGCGGGAGATGGGAAGATTGTGATTGTTGTCAGTGATACATCCCCTATCAACAATCTTGCCGCCATTAATCAACTTCATCTGCTACAACAACTTTACGAAATAGTTTTTATTCCCGAAGCGGTTTATCGAGAATTAACTGATCCTGATTTTCCGGTAGCAGGTTCAATAGAGGTACAAACCTTAGATTGGATTCAAACTCGAACGGTAACTAACCGCACAGTGATTGAAGCTCTTGCAGATGAACTAGATAAGGGAGAAGCTGAGGCTATTGCTTTAGCACTTGAGTTGGGAGCAGATCAAGTTTTGATTGATGAGCGTCTTGGTCGTAGAATTGCTGCTAGACTTAATCTTCGATACACAGGAATTCTGGGCATTTTAGTTGAGGCGAAGAATCGAGGGTTAATCTCTGAGGTGAAACCCCTACTAGACGCTTTGATTGATCAAGCAGGATTTTGGGTGGCTGCACCTTTATACAGCAGTGTTTTACAGATTGTTGATGAAGAAAAAAATAAACCCCCTCAAGATTGATTGAAGGGGCATTGATGGTATTTTTAGAGGCAATTTAGCCTACTTTTGTGGTTTCTTTTTCGGTGGATTTAGGGGGTTTTAGTTTGCGCTTGAGGGTTGAAGCTGCACCCACAATACTAATCGCAAGTAAGCCAGCTATATTTCCAGATTCAGGAACGGCAACAGCAGGAGCAGTCGGAATAGGATCGATGGTTGGATAAACAAAACCTCCTGATATAGCATTTCCAAAACCTGCCAACTGAAGTGAAACAAATCTTCCTAAAACTTCCACTAGAAGCCTACGTTACCCGTGACGCTTTTTTGCAACCCTCCAAAAACCCAAGAGACCAAATCCCAATAGTCCGCCGATAGCTCTTGGCTCGGGAATATTCGGGTTAGGGTTATTCTTCGCATTACCGAATCGCAAATCGTCAAAGCCCAGAATGTCGTTGGTGCCGTTGAACGTGATGCTGGAAATCTGGTTCCCAAAATCGATGAAGCCGAAGAATGCGCCGCCCCCATTAATGGCAGGCGGCATATTGAGCGTTGTAGTAACTGATGATCCATCCGTGTACACGATGGTTTGCTGCGGTACGAGATTCGTTTGCAAGCCATTTACATAGAAGCCAAACGAATCCACTGGGTTGGTGAAGCTGAATGTCACCGAACCACCTTCGAGAAGCCTGAAGAAAGCACCGCCAGGGGTAGTATTGAACCCGCATAACGCACCGCAGCCTGAGTTGTTGGTTGTGCTGCCGCCGGTAATGGTCACGTTGGGGGGCAACGCTGACTCAAAGTCAACGATGGAAATGGCACCAGCCACAGAATCAAAAGCCGCAGCCGCCGCAAGGGAATTAACCATCTGTGCCAGCGAACTGACGTTGTTGTCCGACCCTGAGTAGAGGACGGGCGCTGCTTGCGCTGGCATGCAGGTCTCTATACTTTAGACGTTCATAATCTGAGATTTATTAAACTTCTGAAATCGTAGAGTCAGCAAGGAATCCAGTTCTTTTTTATGTTTCAGATGGGCATCATTCAGACATTCATAAATAGCT
>NZ_SFBV01000033.1:0-3435 GCF_007095585.1 Microcystis sp. M_OC_Ca_00000000_C217Col | reverse complement strand
AGTTTTTCTATTAAGCTCAACATATATTTAAAAAGTTGGCGGTCACTTCTCATTTTACCTGATAGTGATCGCTTTTACTTTTGATATTCTGATGGGAGAATGAAACAGCCCTACCCTTAATAAGGGGGGCATCTGATAATTTTTAACGCCTACCTACTTAAATGATCGGAAAATTAGCGATAACTAAAGATTTTTTGCAATCTGCTTGGGAGGATCGCTTACAATAAACAAAAGCTAAGTCATTATAATTTGATCATCATGTCAGTTTTAATAGCGATCGGTGTACTTGCCCTATTAATTGTCGTTCACGAATTGGGTCATTTTGCCGCTGCTCGTTGGCAATCTATCCATGTTAATCGCTTTTCCATCGGTTTTGGTCCAGCTTTAGCTAAATATCAAGGTAAAGAAACGGAATACGCCCTCCGCGCCATTCCTTTAGGGGGTTACGTTGGTTTTCCCGATGACGATCCCGATAGTCAAATTCCCAATAACGATCCTGATTTATTACGCAATCGTCCTGTTTTCGATCGAGCTATCGTCATTAGTGCCGGGGTAATTGCTAATTTAATTTTTGCCTATTTTTTGCTTGTTACCCAAGTCGCTACGGTGGGGTTTCCCCAAATTAACTATCAAGAAGGGGTAATTATTCCTGAAGTTTTCACTGCTGAAAATTCCGTCGCTAAACAAGCGGGAATGCAAGCGGGGGATATTGTTCTCGCTATCAATGATCAGCCCCTTGGTGCTTCTCAAAATGCCATTATTGACTTCCGTGACATTATTCAATCTTCCCCCGATCAACCCCTAAAATTAACCATCAAACGCCCGACAGAAACGATCGATTTAATCGTTACTCCTGAATTGGGCAGTGATGGTCAGGGTAAAATTGGGGTTAGATTGGCTCCTAACGGTGAAGAAACTCGCCTGAAAGCCGATAATTTTGGGCAAGCTTTTAGCTTAGGTGCGGGTGAATTTCAGCGATTAACCCTATTAACCGTTCAAGGTTTTGGGCAGTTAGTTAGTAACTTCAAAGACAGTGTTCAACAGGTAGCAGGACCGGTGAAAATTGTCGAATATGGAGCGGCAATCGCTCGTAATGATGCGGGTAATCTTTTTCAATTTGCCGCCCTAATTAGTATTAACTTAGCGGTAATTAATATTCTGCCTTTACCTGCTCTTGATGGCGGTCAATTAGTATTTTTATTAATCGAGGCTTTGGTAGGTAAACCTCTCCCAACTAAACTGCAAGATAACATCATGCAAACAGGTCTAGTTTTACTCTTAGGATTAGGAGTTTTCTTAATCGTGCGCGACACGGCTAACCTAGCAGTTTTTCAGGATTTATTCCAGTGATGGCCCCGCGAAAAAAAACTAAGCTTCAACTGCGCGCCCTAGAGATTTTAAGCAACTTAAAGCGATTATATCCAGAGGCAACCTGTAGCTTAAATTATCAAACTCCCGTGCAGTTATTGGTGGCAGTGATTCTCTCGGCACAATGCACTGATGAGCGGGTAAATAAGGTGACTCCTGCTTTATTCGCCCGTTTTCCCGATGCTAAATCCTTAGCTTTTGCCGAGCGAGAGGAGTTAGAAACCCTGATTCGTTCCACGGGATTCTATCGCAATAAAGCTAAAAATATTCAGGGTGCTTGTCAAAAAATCCTCAAGGATTTTCAAGGAGAAGTACCCAAGACAATGGCGGAATTATTAACTTTACCCGGGGTAGCTAGAAAAACGGCTAATGTGGTACTTGCTCACGCTTACGCGATTATTGAGGGGGTGACAGTAGATACCCACGTTAAGCGCTTAAGTAATCGTTTGGGTTTAACTACTAATAACGATCCGGTGAAAATTGAACGGGATTTAATGGCTTTACTGCCTCAACCGGATTGGGAAACTTTTTCTATTAGTATTATTTACCACGGCCGGGCGGTTTGTAAAGCAAGAAATCCCGCTTGTTTTTCCTGTCAATTAGCCTCTCTTTGTCCCGCAGCAAACAGTAAACAGTAAACAGTAAACAGTAAACTCACACCTGATAACTGGTAACTGAATCACTGATAACTGATCTGGTGGCTATCTCAATGGAGCGAGATGAATCGCCACCAGAATAAAACTAACGCGGTAGGGTTTCCACTTTTGGGGAGTTTTTTTGGTTCTCGACGTATTTTTTTAGTTGTTCGACGGTAACGCCGCCACAACTAGCCACGAAATAAGCTCCCGTCCAAAAATAGGGTTTATTGTCGAAATACTTTGCCGCCAAATCTGGAAATTCCTTTCTAATTAAGCGACTACTAACTGTTTTAAGGTTAGCGATTAGTTTGGATAAAGCGATGTCAGGCTTGTCATCGATAATCCGGTGAACGTGATCCGATTCACCGTTGAAATCAAGCAATGCGCTTTCCCATTTTGTGAGCGTTGATACAAAGATTTCTTTCAGTCGGGCTAAGATTTCATCGTTAATAAGTAGTCATGCAAAATTAATTACCTGCCCGATCGAGCTAAAACCCTTACGGGGCAATGATCGTCATGTGTAAATAATTTTGCCTAGGTACTTAGCAATGGTCGGTATTTGATGACGAATACAACGTGGGCGGTAAGTCTATAAACAGAACGAAATCCATGATTGTAATCAGTTGACATATTAGGCAGTAAGTGTTATAATCTAGCTATACATCACGAAACTAACGACAGTGATAACGCTTACCTACCAGTACAAACTAAAGGTAAACAGGCAACAGGAACGGGAGATCGTCCACATTCTTGATGTTTGTAAGAGCGTTTATAATTACGCGCTCTCGGAACGGAAAGATTGGTTAAACTCTCGAAAGTGTCTTGCGGATCGTTGTTCGTTAGTTTCCGAGTACATAATTCCTGCGGATGAACCCTATCCTAATTACTTCGTTCAAGCCAAAAATCTAACGGAAGCTAAAAAAGTTTACCCGATATTAAAGACGGTTAACGCTCAAGTCTTACAGCAAGTCTTAAAAACTTTAGATAAAGCGTTTGACCAGATGAAATCGAAAGGCTTCGGCTTTCCTAGATTCAAGAAAAAGATGCGAAGTTTTGTTTTCCCCGCGCTGTCAAAAAACTTTCTAGGGGATGGATGTTTGAATTTTCCACAATTGGGAAAAATTCGGATTAGGAAATCCAGAAAGTACCCGTCTGGGTTCGAGCCTAAACAAGCTCGAATTATCCAAAAAGCGTCGGGATTTTACGTTTCGGTTTCCTTCCAATCTACGGAATTAGTTCCCGATATGACATTTGGGAAAACCTGTTTAGGAATCGACGCGGGGATTGAGAGTTTTGTCGCTACTTCACGAGGAGATTTAATCAAAGCCCCTCGATTTTTGTTGAAAGTACAGAGTAAGCTTAAATTGCTACAAAGACGCTTGAAACGGAAAACTAAAGGCTCTAGCAATTGGTTAAAACTTCAGGAGAA
>NZ_SFBV01000329.1:0-11618 GCF_007095585.1 Microcystis sp. M_OC_Ca_00000000_C217Col | reverse complement strand
ACAATCAAACCGTAACCTGTTAGCATATCTTGACTGTTACCGTCAAGCGTTGGCTTTTGGTTACATCTCACACCCTTGAAGGCTTGCGCTTACACTTATCACTACTGGGTATTTCGACCAATACTCAGAGCCTAAAAGGGCTTATCACGTTCCGTTTATATGGGCATTCCATCTTTAGATTCGTCCTCTCCATCGGGGTACTTTTAAAGGTCTGTGTGAGTGAGAGTAAGATTTCCTCACTATTCCCCTTATTCTTTTGAACGCAGTGTGTCAACCTATTTCACTGCTTATTAATTACGATGGTTCAGGTCAGACATTCGGCTCACGCCTAATCATGGATGGTTGGCAGTGGTCTCGATTCTGGTGTTAGGTAACACCTCGGAGCCTTCCGTTCCCCGCTTCAGTCCCAGAATTGTGATTTCTGAATCTGGGGGTGGCTATCGCCGTTACTCTCACCTTGTAAAGATTTATTACAAGTGTATTGACCTTGAGTTCCCTTGCCTAGTTTGGTATCGGATGATACTAAACGTCGGGACATATAAACAGTTATAAGGTTGGTCTGTGTTGACCTCTTAGATTCAGTCGGGGGACTGAAGACCTTACTAGGCGGTTATTTCAGGCATTTCAGCCCTATTTCATGCCTAAACGTTTCGCACCCTACTTATTAATATAAGATTATGTAATCATGAGTAAAAACAATTGTTCCTGTGCGTATTCCATTTATTTCTTGAATATAAGTATCGGTGTCATATCGTTTAAATCTGCTATCTTGAAAACTGTTAATTAACCCAGGAAAATCCTCTAATTCAGAGGCACTAATTAATCTATTTCCGTAAAGAAGATCACCAGAAAAAACCCTAAAGGTAGAAGAACGGGTTTCCTCGGAAAATAAACTGCTACAGTTAGGTTGTAAATAGATGTAGATGTAGGCCAAACGCATATCTACAGAAGGCACAAATTCTAAGCCCAAATCAAAATAGCATAGAGTAGGTGGATTAAAAACAGATAAAATAGATTCCCGATAATTATCAGGCTTTCCAAAACTTCTCAACTGAATAAGATGACTACCAGTATTGACTCCCCCTCCTCTTAAATTGTTAAGAGAACATTGTTGAAAGTCAAGAAAGGTTTTAGTTATCGTTCTTTGCCAACTATTAATAATGACTAGAGAATTTCCCCAATACCTATACTGTTCTGGTCGGCGATCGATCTCGATACCAATAGGATCATCCGATTGACGGGGTTCTACCATGCGATAATAGTAAGTGTAGTTGCTAAATTTTACTCTTCGCGGCCCTGGAAGATCATTAACAAAGTTTTTCGCATCTACTTGCTGGCCAAATTCACAAACACTTTGATAATCTTTTATAGTAAACATTGGTAAAAGAATATCTGGTGGCGGCAGTTTGATTTCATCATCAGACCAACGACCTGTAAAAATCCAGGCGGCTGCCCGCTCAGAAACTACCCAAGCAAGACCTCTATATACAGGAATATTGTCAATACTCATTGTTAATAAATAAATCTGATCATTTATTTTGTAACAATTATCCCCAAAACTCTCAAGGATTGTGGCATCGATCTCAGCTAAAGGTTTGCCAAATGGAAGTGCGAGTAAATCAGTAAGATTGCTCATCATTGAATTTTTTGACTAAGTTACTGTTTCTGTTATACGCTATTTAGATGCTGAACAGCTTACTGTTTACCGATCACAGCAAAAAAGCTCCCCAATGCCTGCTCTTTCTGGGAACTTGTTGATAACACGAATGTAGTATATAATGTAATATAGGTAATAAGCTGTACTGCATTTAAACTGCGTCTTGACAATTTTAGTACAAATGCTCAGAACTCTGGTGCAGTCTGAACGAGTAATTTAGATAGTCAACAGCTTATCCTCTGTGTTAAAACACGATCACTGATAACAATTTATCTAATTCATCGCAGAATCTAAATTGCCTTATTGTCTTGGTTACATCGGCTTTTGACCTGATTATTTCCTAAAAACTATGGCTTACGAAACTCTGGATATTTCCACACCGACACCGATTTTATCTTGGGCGGGGCATGAATTAGGACCCCAAGAAACCCAAATGGCCAAAAATGTTGCTTCCCTACCTTTTGTTTATAAACACATTTCTTTAATGCCCGATGTTCACTTGGGTAAAGGTGCTTTAGTCGGTTCGGTGATTGCCACCAAAGATGCCGTAATTCCTGCCGCCGTCGGAGTCGATATCGGTTGCGGCATGGCTGCCCTAAAAATGCCTTTCACCGGTGAACAATTGCAGGGAAAACTTAAAAAAATTCGCCTCGATGTGGAGGCGAATATTCCCGTCGGTTTTGCGGAAAATAAAGAAGTGGATCGGGAAGTAACTAAATGGCCAAAATGGGCGGAATTTAAACAGATTCATCGAGGCGTACAAAACCTAGAGAAAAAAGCCCTTAAACAAATGGGTTCCCTGGGAGGTGGTAATCACTTTATCGAAATTTGTTTAGATACAGACAATCAAGTTTGGTTAATGCTGCATTCCGGTTCTAGGGGTATTGGTAATCAACTAGCCCAATGTCATATTAATACCGCCAAAGAGTTAGCCAAACTAGCAGAATGTAAATTACCTGACCTCGATCTGGCCTACTTTGTTGCCGGTACAGAAGAATTTACTGCCTACTGGCATGACCTACAATGGGACCAGGAATATGCTCGTTATAATCGAGAAATTATGATGGCTAGATTTAAGCGCATTGTTGAAAAACATCTAGCGGGAGGCAAACCAACTAAACCCCTCTTAGTAGTTAATTGTCATCACAATTACGCCGAACAAGAAATTCATTTTGGGGAGGAGGTTTATGTCACCCGCAAAGGAGCCGTCCGCGCTAGAGAAACCGATTATGGTATTATCCCAGGCTCCATGGGAGCGCAATCTTATATTGTTAAAGGCAAAGGAGAACATAATAGCTTCTGCTCCTGTTCCCACGGGGCCGGGCGCTTGATGTCGAGAAATCTGGCTAAAAAAACCTTTACTCTTGATGATTTAATCGCCCAAACCCAAGGGGTTGAATGCCGCAAAGATGAGGGCGTTATTGATGAGATTCCGGGGGCCTATAAACCGATCCAACAGGTGATGAATCAACAGGCGGATCTAGTGGAAATTGTCGCCACTCTCAAGCAGGTGATGTGTGTCAAAGGTTAACAAATCATTGCAACAGCGATCGATTTTTGCCGTTTTTCTCTAGCATGAAAAAGATAGGAATCGATCGAGGATTATAAGCGATGAGTCTGACTATTGCTGCCCAATTAGCACAAATTCCCGCCCATCATCTCAATATCATGGGCTATGTGGATGAATCCGCCGTTAACGGTCCCGGTTGTCGGGCCGTGGTCTGGGTACAGGGTTGTTCTCGCGAGTGTCGAGGTTGTTTTAATCAAGCTTCCTGGTCCTTCGAGATCAATCAATTAATTACTGTTGAGTCTCTAGCTGCCAAAATTTTGGCTAATCCCCGCAATAGCGGCCTAACTTTCTCCGGGGGTGAACCTTTTTGGCAAGCAAAAGCCTTGACAGAATTGGCTAAATATGTTAAGGAAAAAGGCTTAAATGTGATGTCCTTCACGGGATTTACGATCGAACAATTGCGCTCAACCGAAGCACCGCCCCACTCTCAAGAATTATTGGCCCAGTTAGATATTTTGGTAGATGGGGCCTATGTGGAATCCCTGGCTATTCATTCTCCCGATTCTCCCGTTTCTTCTAGCAATCAACGGATTCATCTCCTCAATCCCGCTCTGCAAGATCAGATTAATTGGGCATCGGATCAAGTAGAAATTCATATTCTCAAAGACGGAACCCGAATTTTTACGGGATTGTGGGGACAGATTATTTCTTGATTGGGACCAGAATCAGTGAGCGGTCTGGGAATTTAGGATCACAGATCCCCTAACATCAATTCCTCGACTAAATCAAAATTAGCCGTTACCGATTGCACATCATCGAGGGATTCTAGGGTGTCGATTAACTTCAATAAAAAACGGGCCTGCTCTCGATCGCTTACTTCTAGGGTATTAGTGGGAATCCAGCGTAATTCTGCTTCTTTGACCTTAAATCCCGCTGCTTGCAGAACCTTATTCAATCTCTCCAGGTTAGACACCTCAGTAAAAACTTCTGCTCCTTGACCTTCCTCCTCACTGTCAAAAAACTCGTAGGATTGGGCCTGGCCCTCTAGGGAAGCTTCTAAAAGCTTATCCTCATCAATAGTTCCCTCAAGGCGAATTACCCCCTTATGGTCAAACATCCAGCCCACACAGCCCGTTTCACCTAAATTACCGCCATTTTTGCTAAAAGCCGCCCGCAGATCCGCAGCCGTGCGATTGCGATTATCGGTCAGTGCTTCGATCAGGATCGCCACACCCCCGGGACCATAACCCTCGTAGCGAATTTCCTCAAAAGCTGAGTCATTTTCCCAAGTTCCCGCCCCTTTAGCGATCGCTCTTTCGATATTGTCATTGGGAATACCGGCCGCCTTGGCTTTTTCGATCGCCGTGCGTAGCTGAAAATTGCCCGCCGGATCGGGAACACCGTTACGGGTAGCCACGATAATGGCCCGGGATAACTGGGTGAAAGTTTGCCCTTTTTTGGCATCAACCCGGGCTTTTTGTCGTTTAATATTTGCCCATTTACTATGACCAGCCATATCTATCTAAGATATCCAACATCAAAAATCTAGCAGATCGATCGCTCTTGGTAAATCTGGGGATAATTGTCAACGAGTGCCGGGTAATGATAATAAATCCTGTTGAGAAACTATAGGGGGGCGGCCAGTTCGAGCATTTGTACTAAAATTCCCGATATGCGGTTTAAATCCAGTACAGCTTATTATAGAAAAGGTTGATTGATCAGGTGGCAATATGGCGCAATTTTCTCGTAAAACTCTACTAACCTTGTTTGCTAGTATATTAGTATTATTATTCTCCTTGGCTCCGGCCCAAGCGCTAAGTTATAATAACCGCAATTTGACCAATAATGACTTTGCAGGGCAGGATTTGCGCGATTCCACCTTCGATCACTCTAATCTGCGCGGTAGCAACTTCAGTCATGCCAATCTAGAAGGAGTACGCTTTTTTTCTGCCAACTTGGAGGGGGCCGACTTTAGCGATGCCAATATGAGAAACGTGGATTTAGAATCGGCCCGTTTAACCAGAGCCAACTTTACCAATGCTGTTCTCGAAGGAGCTTTCGCCACTAACATTTTAATCAAAGGTGCAATTATCGACGGGGCCGATTTTACCGATGCAATTATTCGCTCCGATGTGGAAAAATATCTTTGTGAGATAGCCAAAGGAACTAACCCCATAACTGGCAGAAATACCCGCGATACCCTGTTTTGTCCCTGATATCTAACTATTCTGCTCCTAATACCCCTGCCATAGCCGATCGAAACTAGAGCCAGATCGGCCATAATTGCTGTAAGCTAGTATTCGATTTTTTAATAAAACCTTTAGAATAGACTTTCAAGCCAGTTCGATCAATCAGTCCCCTCTTGGAAAAAGGAAATTGTAACCATCGTGTCCACCAGTACCCTCGGCAATCAAGACAAAGAGCAGAAACCTAGTAGTGACTCGGATAGCTTTTTCCAAGGAGTCTCCAGAGTCGCAGGGGGGACTGTTCTCGGCCTGTTGATGGTATCCACGGCCGTGGTGACGGGGGCTGTGGTAGGATTGGCGATTAGTTACCGCAATCTACCCGATGTGAGGATTTTACGGGGTTACGTTCCCACGGAAACCAGTTATATCTATGATGTTAAAGGCAGACCCCTGACCAGCTTACACGGGGAAGCGCATCGGGAAGTGGTGGAACTCGATCAAATCTCTCCCAATCTGAAACGTGCAGTGATGGCGATCGAAGATAGCCATTTTTATCACCATCGTGGTATTAATCCTAATAGTATCGGCCGGGCAGTAGTCGCTAACTGGAAAAGTGGCGGTGTGGTGGAAGGTGCATCTACTATCACCATGCAGTTAGTCAAAAATATTTTTCTCTCCCATCAGCGCACCGTTAGCCGTAAATTAGCCGAGGCGGTCCTGGCAGTACGAGTGGAACAGGTTTTTAGCAAAAATGACATTCTGGAAATGTACCTCAATAATATCTATTGGGGTCATAATAATTACGGAGTGCAAACCGCCGCTAAAAGTTATTTTAATAAACCCGCTGCCCAGTTAAATTTAGCAGAATCGGCGATGATGGCCGGTTTAATCCAAGCGCCGGAAGTTTATAGTCCTTTTAATAATTATAAAACCGCCAAGGAAAGACAGGCACTGGTTCTCAGTCGGATGCGTACTTTAGGTTGGATTACCCCCGCACAGGAAGAGGCCGCTTTAAAGGAACCTCTGAAACTGGGTAAACCCACCGCTTGGCAAGAAAGTAAATTACCCTACGTTACCGATGCAGTGGTGGCAGAATTGCGGCAAAAATTTGGCAAGGAAACCCTAACGAAAGGGGGAATGCGGATTCAAACCACGATTGATCTCGACTTTCAAAATATGGCCGAGTCCACCATCCAACGGGCCTATAATAGCTTGCGTGGTCGCGGTATTCGCACCAAAGACCTACAAATTTCTCTAGTTGCGGTGGATCCCCGCACCCATTTCGTCAAAGCGCTCGTCGGTGGCGTTGATTACAATAAAAGTCAATTAAACCGCGCTATTCAATCCCGTCGTCAACCGGGGTCAGCTTTTAAACCTTTCGTTTATTATACTGCCTTCGCTAGTGGTCGTTTTACCCCCGAAACGGTGGTTAATGATGCTCCCATCCGTTTTCGCGAGGCCGGCGGCTTCTATAGCCCAAAAAACTACGGTGGCGGCTTTTCTGGTCCGGTTTCCCTGCGTAGCGCTCTGATGCAGTCTCTGAATATTCCCGCAGTTGTTCTCGGTCGTCGTGTCGGGATCAATAAAGTCATTGAAGTCTGTCGTCTGCTGGGTTTCGAGAGTCCTTTAATTGCCGTCACCTCTTTACCTTTGGGTTCCGTGGATGTTACCCCTCTGGAAATGGCGGGGGCCTACGCTACTTTTGCCAGTAATGGCTGGCATTCTAAGCCTACCTTTATCATGCGTGTTACCGATAGCCGCGGTAACGTCATGCTCGATAATACACCCAAACCGAAGCTAGTTTTAGACCCCTGGGCCACCGCTTCTCTCAATTCTGTCCTACAGGGAGTTATTCAAGGGGGAACAGCCACTTCGGCCCAAATCGGTCGTCCGGCAGCGGGAAAAACCGGTACTACCGATAACGAGAAAAATGTCTGGTTTGTCGGTTATGTTCCCCAATTAGCCACCGCAGTGTGGATTGGAGATGACCGAAACCGCACTTTAGGTAAAGGTATCACCGGCGGTGGTTTTGCTGCTCCCATTTGGCGCGATTTCATGGCACAAGCTCTGAAAAATGAACGGGTAGAATATTTTCCTTCTCCCTCGAAATTCCGCAAACCAACAGTTAAGTAGATGGTTAATCTAATTGGTTTGATCGTAATTTATCGATCGAGTAAAGGTGGCTAGGTTAAAAATGAAACCCACGCTTTGAGCCTTCAGGTTTCCTACGATTAATAGGTAAGTTACCATGAGTACCATCCAAGTTCAAATTCCCGACTCATTACAGAAAAGTTTAGATGATCTAGCGGCTCGTGATGGAATTTCGATCGATCAATTTATCTCTACTGCGATCGCTGAGAAACTTTCAGCGTTGATGACAGAAAATTACCTAATAGAAAGGTCCAAAAAGGGAAGTCGAGAAAAGTATCAGGTAATCTTAACAAAAGTTCCCGATGTTGAGCCAGAAGCATATTACCAGTCAAATATGCCTGAATCGTCGGTAAGCAACCCAGATAAACTTCATTTATAATGAAGTCACAAAAAAAACCTTTGCTTGAACCGATGACGACTTCCTTGACTGAGAGTCTCACCCTTGAAGATTTCCTCAAATTGCCATATTTGGAGGATTCTCCAGCATGGGAATACTTGCATGGAGTCGCAATTCAGAAACCCATGCCTAAGACTCGACACTCTATCCTGCAAAAACGTCTTTTAGCTGAGGTTGACAGCCATACTGTTGATTATACAGCCTTACCTGAGTTGCGATGTACCTTCGGCGGGCGTTCGATCGTTCCTGATGTGGCGGTAATTGCATGGAATCGAATTAACCTGAATCAAGCAGGTGAACCAGAGGACGACTTTACCGAAGCACCTGATTGGACTATCGAAATTCTTTCACCGGATCAAAAGGTAAACCGTGTAATTGACAACATTCTACACTGTTTAAAACATGGCAGTAAATTAGGATGGATGCTTGATCCAGATGATTATTCTGTTTTAATGTTTACTCCCCAACAAGAGCCAGAAGTTTGCAGAGGGGATCACCAACTTAAGGTAATTGCAGGGGTTGAGTTGACACTGACTCCACAACAAATCTTTGCATGGCTAAAAGTTGGTCAAGCTAGACAAAGTAAGTAAAAGTCGGGGGAGAAGCACGAGGACTAACTTGGTCGTTAGACGGAATTCAATTCTTTTAAGGTTAAGTAAGTGGTTATAATTAAATTGAAGATAGATTTTGTCTTTGATCCCCCCTGCCTCTTTGATAAGGGTGGTATATGATAATTTTTAACACCTACCTACTTATGACGTTGAAAGAAGTTTTTAAGCAGCGATTTGAAGAGCTAGAGGAGCAAGCATCCCAATTGGAATCTTCTAAAAAAGTTCTCCGAACAGAGATAATTGGCGGCACCAATGAAGTCATCGATAGCTACTTACTTTTAAGCTGGAAGGTAAAAGTAAAAAACTTATTGTCTAAAGTTTGTGGTGAAGATTCTCAGCACTTCAAACAATTTGAGCGGGAAGAAAAGAACAGGTATTATTCAACTTATGGGAGATTTAAGGCATTTAAAGCGGTATTTTTGGCAGCAAAAGAAGATTTTGAGGGTGGTTATCTCTCGTCTATTAAAACACTGGTTCAAGCCGAAGTTTTTGATTCTGAGCTTGAACAAGCAAATGAGCTTTTTTCTAGTGGTTATCATACCGCTGCGGCTGTGATTGCAGGAGTTGTGTTAGAGACGGCATTGCGAGAGTTATGTGATAGAAGTGGGATTCCGCATGGGAAGTTAGATAAAATGAATTCCGAATTGGCAAAAGCTGGTGTATATAACAAATTGAATCAGAAGCGAATAACAGCGATCGCAGATATTCGTAATAGCGCTGCCCATGGAAAACAGGATGAATTTACAGTTCAAGATGTTTCTGACATGATTGGAGATGTTAGCCGATTTCTTGCCGACTACCTTGTAGATTAGCTTGTCTAACAAGTGGGATAGGAAATTATCGGCATTGGGATTTTTCCCTATTGAATTATCACTGAACTGCTCCAACAGGCGATCGCTCAAAACGTCTGAACGTCCTCCCTACCCCGCTACGCACTCAGGGACTCATGGGGGTTTGTTGAAGACGGCTGTTGGCCAGGATCCCTTATAATGGGGAAGTCGGAATGTTTTTTCTTCCTATGCCAGTAAGCGCTGAAGCTCTTAAGCAAGACTTGGATCGACTGACTGATAATCAGCTTCAGCAAGTGGCTGATTTTATTGCCTTCTTAAAGTTTCGCAGTCAGCGTCATCAGGCTGTTCTCGATCCAATGCAACTGGCCGATCTGTTTGCAGAGTTTGCTGATCAAGATCGCGCCTTTGCTGAAGAAGGTATGAATGACTATGCAGTAATACTCCATCAAGAAGATCAATGATGACTAATCCTCTGAAACGGGGTGAAGTCTGGCTAGCCGACCTCAATCCAACTCAAGGTTCTGAACAAGCGGGCATTCGTCCCGTCATCATTTTCCAGAATGACCTTGTTTCCCAGTTCTCAACTACGATCATTGCTATTCCGCTCACCACCAACCAACGTCGCGCTGCTTTGCCTATATGCTTACTGATAGAACAAGGTAATGGTGGACTCGGCCAAGATTCTGTTGCCCTATGTTTTCAGATGAGAGTGCTGGATAAAACTCGTTTGATCCGCACACTGGGACAACTGAGTCCCGAAATAATTGCCCAATTGGAAGAAGTGGTTTTGCTAACCTTAGGATACGAGTCATAAGTGTGGAATTAAATGGAATTCTTATGGGTATAGGCTACATATCAGGACAGGCACTCATGCAAGGGGCAAAAGGGGGAATAGATAATCAGTCTTTAATAAACGGATTTAGTATAAAATGTCAAAAATTAAAAGTCCCTTGCGTTATCCCGGGGGGAAATCCCGGGCAATTAAGCAAATTCTGCCGCAAATTCCTGTGAATATTAGGGAATATCGAGAACCTTTTTTTGGTGGTGGTTCTGTGTTTTTTGCTGTTAAGCAACTCTTTGGACAACAAATAAAAACCTATTGGATTAATGACTTAAATTATGATTTATATTGTTTCTGGCAATACGCTCAAGAAAATATTGATTTATTGGTAGCAAAAATAACAGAAATTAAACAAAAATATGATACTGGACGAGAATTATTTCAAGATTTGACAAGGGAAGATTTAAAGTTAACCGACTTTGAGAAAGCGGTGCGTTTTTTTATCTTAAATCGGATTACTTTTTCGGGAACAGTGGATTCGGGGGGGTATTCCCAAGCAGCTTTTACCAGTAGATTTACTGATTCATCAATTGCCAGATTAACTCAAATTGCGCCGTTATTAGCATCAGTAAAAATTACTAACCAAGACTACGAAGAATTATTATTTGCTGAGGGAAAAGAAGTTTTTATCTTTCTCGATCCCCCCTACTATAGTGCCACAAAATCCCGTTTGTACGGTGTAAGAGGTAATTTACATACCAGCTTCGATCATCAACGTTTTGCCGATAATATGCGTCAATGTCAGGCTAAATGGTTAATTACCTACGATGATTGTCCAGAGATACGAAAACTCTTTGATTTTGCCCATATTATCGAGTGGAATCTTCAGTATGGCATGAATAATTATAAACAAGGAGCGGCGGCATCTGGTAGGGAATTAATGATCAAAAATTATTACTGAAA
Organism: Microcystis sp. M_OC_Ca_00000000_C217Col; assembly: GCF_007095585.1. Lineage (NCBI taxonomy): Bacteria > Bacillati > Cyanobacteriota > Cyanophyceae > Chroococcales > Microcystaceae > Microcystis > Microcystis sp. M_OC_Ca_00000000_C217Col. Next base: position 571 of record NZ_SFBV01000329.1, on the reverse strand, counting down.
GAGACGATAGAAAATACTGTCCGTTTTCCCTCAATTTTGTCCCTCAATGACTTGTTGTACTTGTTCAATTTCTAAGTCTAAAGCTTGGGCAATTTGTTCAGCACTTAATCCTAAGGCTGATAAACGGGGTATAGAGGTTAATTTAGCGGATAATTCTCCTTCCTCTAAAATATCTTGATAAGTAGTCATGCAAAATTAATTACCTGCCCGATCGAGCTAAAACCCTTACGGGGCAATGATCGTCATGTGTAAATAATTTTGCCTAGGTACTTAGATGACGGATTCTCTCAGAATGTCACTCCGAAGGATTTTTTTAATCGTCTCTCGATTGTAATTGCTCGATTGCGTCGGGGGATAAATCGGTAAATCGGGCGATTTCTGGGATAGAAAAACCAGCAGATAGCATTTTTAGGGCAATTTGTCGAGCTTTTTCTTCTTTACCCGCTTGCAAGCCTTTTTGTAGTCCCTTTTCCTCGCCTTCCTCTCTGCCTTCCTCTAAAATATCTTGATAGATGACGGATTCTCTCATAATGTCACTCCGAAGGATTTTTTTAATCGTCTCTCGATTTAA
>NZ_SFBV01000328.1:0-37647 GCF_007095585.1 Microcystis sp. M_OC_Ca_00000000_C217Col | reverse complement strand
CGCTGTGCTTTAATCCTAGAGGATTTGGATGGACTAATTCGGCTTTTGGGGGTGCTAACGGCGATTTTTGGCGTATCCTACGCAGTTTTTGAAAAGGATAGCAAGCGGATGTTAGCCTTTAGCACGATCGTGCAGCTGGGTTTTATTTTGGCTGCCCCACCGGTAAGCGGTTTTTATACCCTTACCCACGGATTAGTTAAATCTTCCCTATTTCTATTAGTGGGAGTTTTACCCAGTCGCAATTTTAAAGAATTACAGCAACAAGCGATCCCTAATTCCCTCTGGATTGCTATTGTTATCGCCAGTTTTTCCATCTCTGGATTCCCCTTATTATCCGGTTTTGGGGCGAAAGCGTTAACGATGAAAAATTTATTACCTTGGCAAGAGGTAGCCATCAATTTAGCAGCCGTAGGTACAGCGATCGCCACTGCCAAATTTATCTTTTTACCCCACGCAAAAGTTACCACTGGGAGAAAGTTAACCTTGAGTGGATGGTTAGGAATAATACTATTGTTAACTGCCTTGTTTATAGCCAATGCTGTCTATTTCGATGCCTACAACCTGGGAAATATCAGCAAAGCTTTAGGGATTATTGCTATCGGTTGGGGGTTGTATCTAGGGATATTTAAAAAGCTGTCCTTACAATTATCAAAAGCTGGGGAACAATTTGATAATCTCGTCGGTATGATGGCTGTTATGTTAATGCTTTTGTTTTCTTTAATCCTAGCCCAATTAGCTCCCTCATTCCTAGCTTTTAGCTAATACTAACTATAGATCTTCACCAATTTACCGATTATTCAAGGGAGAAGCGGCAAAGCCTGAGAATTTTTTGATCAATTGGGACTCGATCGAGGATAATTAGAAAAAGTATTTTGACTCATAACCAAATCTAATCAAGAAGCCCAGTGACGATTCCCCTGCTAGAGTTGTTTGTATTCGCCACCGTTTTGTGCGGATTTTTAGGAACATTCCTGAAAAAAAACTTAATCATGAAGATTATCGCCATGGATGTCATGAGTACCGGCGTTATCGCCTACTATGTGGTGATTTCTTCCCGTGACGGTTTATTTACTCCCATCCTCGGTACAGTTAAACAGCAAAATTACGCCGATCCTGTACCCCAAGCAGTGATTTTAACAGCGATCGTCATCGGTTTTTCGATTCAGGCGTTAATGCTGGTGGGAGTGATGAAATTAGCCAAAGATAACCCCACCCTCGACAGCAGCGAGATAGAAAAAAATAACACACCATGAATACTTTAACGATCGCTTGGATAAGTTTACCCTTTTTGATCGGCTTTATCATCTATTTATTGCCCCGATTAGACAAATATCTGGCTCTCGCCGCCACTATTATCTCTCTCGCCTATTCTCTCCTTCTATTTCGCCAATCCTCCCCCATAACCCTCAACCTACTGGATAATTATGGCGTGAAACTGGTAGCCGATCAGTTAAGTGCCTATTTTATCCTCACTAATGCCCTGGTGACGATGGCAGTTATTTTTTATAACTGGGAAAGTAGCAAAACCGCCTTTTTTTACGCCCAAGCTATCATTCTCCACGGCAGCATTAATTCTGTCTTTCTCTGTGAAGATTTTATTAGCGTTTACGTTGCCTTAGAAGTAATTAGTATTGCCGCTTTTCTGGTGATTGCCTATCCTCGCAGCGATCGCTCTCTCTGGGTTGCCCTGCGTTATCTGTTTATCAGCAATGTGGCGATGTTATTTTACCTTATTGGCGCAGTTTTAGTCTATAAAGCCAATAATTCCTTTGCTTTTGCTGGTTTAAAGGGCGCACCTCCCGAAGCCTTGGCTTTAATCTTCATGGGATTATTAGTCAAAGGGGGAATCTTTGTCTCGGGATTATGGCTACCGATGACACACTCGGAATCGGAAACCTCCGTCTCGGCGCTGATGTCGGGGGTGGTGGTAAAAGCCGCTGTGCTTTAATCCTAGAGGATTTGGATGGACTAATTCGGCTTTTGGGGGTGCTAACGGCGATTTTTGGCGTATCCTACGCAGTTTTTGAAAAGGATAGCAAGCGGATGTTAGCCTTCCATACTATTTCCCAGTTAGGTTTTATTTTAGCCGCCCCGGTAGTCAGTGGTTTTTATACCCTTACCCACGGTTTAGTTAAATCTTGCCTATTTCTGTTAGCGGGAGTTTTACCCAGTCGCAATTTTAAAGAATTACAGCAACAATCGATCCCTAATTCCCTCTGGATTGCCCTAGTGGTTGCTAGTTTTTCTATCTCTGGATTCCCCCTATTATCCGGTTTTGGAGCGAAAGCGTTAACGATGAAAAATTTAGTCCCCTGGCAAGAGATTATGATCAATCTTGTGGCGGTGGGGACGGCGATTTCCTTTGCTAAATTTATCTTTTTACCCCACGCCGGTGGCGAAAGTAAACAGAAGCTAACTATCGGTTTCTGGATAGCAATAATTCTGCTCCTTGCCGCCCTATTTTTATCCAATGCTGTCTATGTTGAAGCTTATAATATCCTCAATATTATCAAAGCTTTAGCCGTCATCGGTGCCGGGTGGTGGTTATATCTGGGAGTTTTCAAAAAGTTATCCCTAAAGTTATCGCGGGTCTGGGAACAATTTGATCATCTCGTCGGGATGATGAGTATAATGTTAGTTCTATTATTTTGGATGGTCTTAGCATGGTCGGACATATAATTCTGCGTTTAACTATGTGGTTTTTACTCACCGCTAATTTCACCCCTGCTAATATTATGATCGGGGTGGCTATTGCTTTTCTTTTGCCCCGTAATTTCGCCTCTAGCGAAACTTTAGGCGATTGGTTAAAGGTAATAATTAAAGTCTTTATAGCTATTCCCCAAGCTTATAAAGAAGCGTTTGAAATTATCTTTCGTCCCCACAAGGAAGAAGAAATTATTTTCGAGAGAATTTCTGGTAAACGTTCACCCAGATTAGCTTTTTGGGATATATTTCTGATTACCTTTACCCCGAAAACTATCGTCACCGAATACAAGGAAAATGAGGGTTATGAAGTTCATGTAATTAAACGGAGTTCCCAGGGATGAATATTGTTCTCATTGCCATGATTGTCGCTTTATTAATTCCCCTTTATGAAGTGGCAAGAAATGATGACATCTGGCAAAAAATGGCCGCCTTTGCCAGTGCTTCCAGTAAATCATCGATTATTATTCTAGTGGTGTCAGTTCTGCGGGATGATTGGATGATTGGAGTGGTAGCAGTGATTATTCTCAGTGTCGGTAATGCCGGTTTTATGTTATTAGCACAAATTCTTAAACGATTGAACGAATCATGATTGACATTTTCAGTTATATCTGCATCGCTATCGGAGTTTTTTTCTGGTTTTGGGGAACGGCGCATCTTTTAGACAAGCGCTCGGTATTATATAAATTACACGGTCTATCTGTCGCTGATACTTTGGGTTCCATGGCGATTATTTTCGGGCTACTTTTGAAAGTTCCCCAAAATTGGCCTTTATTATTATTGGCAATAATTTCCCTAGCAATTTGGAACACCATGTTAGGCTACGTTTTAGCTTATACTTCTAGCGATCGAGAGTAAAATTAAAGATGAATGAAAGTTATCTCTATGTTATTGTTGCCCTCTTGCCTTTAACTGCGGCGATGGTGATGTTACAATCCAATCCCTACCAAGCTTTAGTAATTCGTGGAGTTTTGGGAGCAATAGCAGCCTTAGTTTATGCTTTATTAGGGGCAGCAGATGTATCTTTAACCGAAGCTTTGATGGGAACCATGTTAGCTGTAACTCTCTACGCGGTGGCGATTCGTTCTTCTTTAGTGATGCGTTTAGGAGTAATTGCTGAGGAAAACGATACAGTTTTAGAACAGTTAAAAACTCAACTACAAACGGTTTTAAGTAAACGTTTTATGCGTTTAGAATTAGTTGCCTACAGTGATAAACAAGCTTTGCAACAGGCACTTATGGATAAGGATGTTCATGCCGTCTGTATCCGTCAAGACAATCCAGAAACTATCCCCTACGAAACCACAATTAGATTACCCTATCTCTACGATATTTTTAAAAATGAATTAACGGCAGCCAACACGATTTTAACTTGTATTGAAACCCCCAAATTAGAGGAGAAACACTAATGAAATGGATTTACACTCTAGCCGCCATTGCCTTCGCTGTCAAAATGGTAATTATTCCCAATACTGCTTCCTCTGTATCATCCTTAGAAATTGTTAAATCCCTGGTGGACGACGGCGGTGTTCCTAATGCGGTTTCGGTGGTTATTTTTCGTAATCGTCTCTACGACACCATCTATGAAGTGGTTGTTTTTACCATTGCCATTATGGGGGCGAATTTTCTTTTAGCCACCGAAAAACCCGCCAGTAAAATCCATCAATTTACCGACCAACCTTCAATTATTTTAGCCCGTTTGGGGTCAACAATTGCCGCTTTAGTGGGCATTGAATTAGCTATCCGCGGCCATTTAAGTCCGGGGGGAGGTTTTGCCGCCGGAGTCGCCGGAGGTACGGCAATTGGTTTAATAGCAATTACCTCGTCTCCCGAATGGATGCAAGCAATTTATCGCCGTTGGCAAGCGGCAACATGGGAGAAAATTTCCGTCTTAGTTTTTATTGTTTTAGCCGCCATTACTCTCTCAGGATTTGAGTTACCCCACGGGGAATTAGGGGCGCTATTTAGTGGCGGCATTTTGCCGATACTAAACATTTTAGTCGCCGTTAAAGTAGCTTTAGGTTCCTGGGCAGTAATCCTCGTTTTTATCCGCTATCGCGGTTTATTGTGAGAGGTTAATATCTATATTTATAGAACGTAGGTTGGGTTGAAGCATGAAACCCAACGCCCACTCATGTTACGCTACCGCTAACCCATCCTACAAATAATTGTGCCTCCCTACTTAATAGCTATAATTTATAGCTTTAGGTCAAAACTGGGGATTAACCGATAATCATAACATGACTTGATGGTTGAAAAAATGCTATAGTAATTTTGTTGCCCTCCTCAAGAATCAATAGGCATCTAATGATTCTGCTAAAAGAACTCCCGAGGTAAAAATTATGGTTAACGTTATTCGCGGTTCTTCAGCTAAACCTGTATCTTCTCAAAGATTAGCTAAATATTTTGAGGAAAGAACAGATATAGAGGGAACATTGTATATCGGCTATCCTATTATTGGAACTCCCCAAGGAGGATATCAAATTGATGCTCTATTAGTCTCTCGTCAGCAAGGGGTTATTATTTTTAATATTGATGAGGGAAAAAATTATGATTTGGATATTGAAGGCACTCAAGACGAGAGCATAACCAAGTTAGAAGCAAAACTGCTGTCTTATAAAGAGCTTGTTCAAAAAAGAAAGCTAATAGTTAACATTTCTGTAGCCACCTATGCACCGATTTGGAATAATTATCCAGAAGGAATTAACCCAGAGGAATATCCTGTTCTTATTAAAGATAAAGATCTTGATGATTTTATCAAGAAATGTCAAGGCAATGATTCTGAATATTTCGAGAAAGTCAACTCAGTTATACAAGCTGTTACAACCATTAGAAAAAAAGACGCTCGCAGTTATGTTGTTAAACGAGATTCTAGGGGAGCAAAGTTAAAAAAATTAGAAGATTCTATCGCTAATCTTGATGAAACTCAAAATAAGGCTGTTTTAGAAACCACTAAAGGTGTACAAAGAATTAGAGGTTTAGCAGGTTCGGGAAAAACAATTGTCTTAGCGCTGAAAGTAGCTTATCTTCATGCAACTCATCCCGATTGGAATATTGCTGTTACCTTCTATACACGCTCGTTAAAGGATCAATACAAAGATTTAATTACTCGGTTTAGTTATGAGCATAAAAATTCCGAACCAGACTGGGAAAAAGTAAAAATTATTCACGCTTGGGGAAGTCCTGAGATAGAAGGAATTTATTATGAGCTATGTAAACGACATAATATTGAATATTTAGATTTTAGTCAAGCAAACAACCTAACATATTTGTTGAATGAAGACCCTTTTGAGTTTGTCTGTCAAAAAGCCTTCCGAGAGATTAAAAAATTTCATCAATATTATGATCTTATTTTAATTGATGAAGCTCAAGATTTTCCTCAAGACTTCTTAAGACTCTGCTATGAAATCTTGAAAGATGATAAACGTTTAGTTTATGCCTATGATGAGTTGCAAAGCTTAAATAGTAAAGTCATGCATTCTCCCGAAGTTATTTTTGGAAATGATAATCATGGTAATCCTAGAGTTAAATTGGAGAATTTACCCAGCGAACCCCAACAAGATGTGGTTTTAAATACTTGTTACAGAAATTCTCGTCCTATTCTTTCCTCTGCTCATGCTCTAGGTTTTGGAGTTTATTATCCAAAGGGAATAATTCAAATATTTGATAATCCTCAATTATGGCAAGATATTGGTTATGAGGTTGAAGAAGGAGAATTAAAATCAGGAGAATTTGTTAAACTGATTAGAACCCCCAAAACCAGTCCTAAATTCCTTGAAGAACATTCTTCTATCGATGATATTATCAACTTTAAATCTTTCGATAACAATCAGGAGCAATTTGAATGGCTAGTGGAACAAATTGCCAAGAATCTCAAGGAAGATGAATTAAGATGCCAAGATATTATGGTTATCCATCCAATACCTAAAAATGCTCGCAACGTTTTTGGAAAAGCTAGAGAAATGTTATTTACAAAAAATATTAATTCTCATTTAGCAGGTAGCACATCTTCTCCCGATGAGTTTTTTCAAGAAAACTCGATTGCTTTTACACAGATTTATCGTGCAAAAGGCAATGAAGCGGCAATGGTTTATTTCATTAACGCTCAAGAATGTTTATCTGGTTCACAAATTGCTAGTAACCGCAATATTTTATTTACAGCGATGACTAGAAGTAAAGCTTGGTTAAGAGTTATTGGTTATGGAGCAAATATGCAAGCTTTAGAGAGGGAATTTCAGGAAATTAAATCGAGAAATTTTGCTCTTGAGTTTACCTATCCAACCCCCGAAGAACTTCAACAAATGAAGAAGGTTTATCGAGATACTCTTAATACCAAGAGATATAAAAATGACAGGGAAAAGCAAGAATTAATTGCCAAGTTAAAAAGTATAGAATTTTCATCAGATGAAAAAAACGAAATTATCAAAATATTCCAAGAATAGTTAAGAAATGCTTAATGTTCAGAATATCTTTAAAGATGTTAAAAATTTAACGGCTAAATTGATAGAAGTAGGATTATCAAGTCAGCAGAACTTTCCGACTTTGAATAAATTGAGTCAAAATATTTCTGAGATTAGCTATGCCAATAGTTCCGACTTATCCATTGCCCTAAAAAATGTTGCGTATCAAGATATTTATGATGAGCTTGATCGCGGTAAGAATTATAATATTAAAATGATTGATGGAGCCTTGATTCAATTACTTTATCGCTTCCAAGGATCGCAGTTATTATCCCATAGACTAGCTTTCTTCTCATCCCCTTATTTAGAATCTTTTCAAAATGAGCCAGAACTATATGAAGAAGATGAGATATTTGCCGATATTATCGACAAAAATATTGTAGCTGTACCGATTAGATTTGATTACGATCCTGATAATTTTCAAGAGATTCATCACCCCAGATGTCATCTCACCCTAGGACAATTCAAAAACTGCCGAATTCCAGTGTCCTCCCCTTTAACACCCAGCATATTTATTGCTTTTATCCTTCGTAACTTTTACAATACAGCCTATCATCTATATTCCGAGCAGATCAATTTTAACAATCAGCGATTTCCAGAAACCATAACTGAAATAGAAACGAATATACTACATTTTGCTATTAAATCTCCCTCTCTATAGTCCCTATTGGATTTACCCTCATACAGTTCAGCGAAACCTCGAAATTTTTTCTCAAAAAAGCTTGACAAAATCCCTCAACTTGCCTTATACTTTCTAGTATAATGGGAATCCGTGCCTGCCTGCGAACAGCTATTTTTTCAAGGAATAAGGAGTCAGGGAAAATAAAGACTCCTTAACTGAAGACAGTTTATTTGTGGAATTGGTGCAGTAGGTTGCGAAATTCTGGAAAACTAATCTGATTATCGCGACTTGTATCGGCATGGTGTAACATAGCTTCGATTTCCTTGTCTGTCACCCCCGGTTCGATCGCCTGAAGACAAGCTTTTAACTCCTCAAGGCTAATTTGTCCAGAGCCATCACTATCGAATAGCTGGAATCTTTCCAATAAAATTCTTTCCTGTTGATCACGATCGCTGTCACTACTAAAAGATAGACGATCAAAGACCTGAAAAGCGCGGGCGATATTTCGCCATAATTGACGGGCCAGAGGACGATGGAGAATCGTTTCCTCCTCCTGACCAGTAACTCCGTACTGGCGACGCAAAGACTCGACAGTTTCCGTTTCTGCGGCCGGCAATTCCGTCAATAAATGCTCGATCGCCTCCCTGGAACTCTTACCGGTTAACACTTCCAGCAATTCCGATCCCACCTGGCGATCGGGGTCTTTTTTCCAAGTCACCAACAAACTTTCCAACAAAGCATCGCGGTAACTCTGCAAACGCAACCAATCCTCGCGACTATACTGCTTGTCCGGATCGAGAAGTTCGGCCGATTCCACACCCAACTCCGTTAGAATTGCCTGATGTTCGGCCTCGGTAATCGTCAACTCTAAGCGCATTTGTTCTAGGATTTCGAGGCTGTGGCCGAAGTCAGTATATCCCTCCTCCAAAGCCTCTTTTAACAAGGCTTTATAGGCTTTTAAACACTTCTGGTGTGTGAAATCCGGCAGTATCTTGGCTAACACATACACCTCATCCGCATCCAAAGCTTCCAGCGATCGCCGATCGAGATATTTAGCAGTATCGAGACCCAGTTTACCCAACTGTTTACGCAATCTTCCCGCTAGTCCTTCTCGTTGGTAACGGTCGGGATCCCTTGTCCAGGTGCGATATAACCATAAACTACTCAAAACAGCCGGTAAAATATCAGCGAAATAATACCAAAATTTTGGCAAAAGATTAATAAAAGGACGACCAGCGAAAATAAAGAAGAAATTGAAAATCAGAAAAGTTCCGACAGTAAAGACGCGGTGACGGATAATTTCGGTCGGTAAGGGCGACTTTTTGCGGATTCTATAGACTTTATAGGCATTTTCAACTTTTTTACCGAGAAAGTAACCCAAAAAAGTGCAGATTGCCAAAGTTAAGGAAACAGCTACCAGCTTCGGAATCGCAATTGCCTGACCAGCAAGATAAAAACCCGGTTGAAAGAGGGATTCTAGTTGATTTTCTTCGTGCGCCCAAGCTCCAGAGAAATAATAGTCCCAATTGCCAGCATAGAGATAATAATAGATAGCATAGCCAAAAACTAAGCCAAAATAACCGTAATAAAGCCATTGGCGATCTCTGTTAGTAATCCCATCCCAATAGGATCTTTCCGCATCGATATCGATACAGGGACTCTGACAGGCAACACAGGCACTTTGTTCGCTACCATCTTCCCGGACAATACGACACATAGATTGAGTAATCCCACCGCGACTGTCTTCGTGAGCGGTACTATTTAGTAAACCCCTCGGTTCACCGTAAATCCTTTCCACTGGACTCATGGGACAGAAATAGTTACACCAAGATTTGCCCCCATACCAATAACCCACAAAGATCGCCACTAGAATAGTAAAGATTAAAAAGCTACCCAAGACTAAGCGATCGGAATTATAAAAAAGAATCCGTCCGCATAAACCCAAAAATAACAGACTGAATTGTAGATAGAGATAATTCTGGGCTAACCAAGAATTTTTCGGCACTTTATAGATTTCAGATCGGACTTTTCCCGATTTATCGGTCTGTTTTTTCTGACGCTGTTTACCCAAAGCGCGTGGTATTTGAGAAAGAAAGGATAAAGGACAGATACGCCGCCAGAGTTCGTGACCGAATACTAATAAGATAAAAATGCTACTAGGAACCACTATTCCCCAAAAAATCGGCGCACCTAACTGATAGGAGGATTGAGGTAGGCAAACTCCCTGGACTTTAATGCACACATCGCGAGCAACTCTCAGGGGACTAGAAAGATTATTAGAATCGGTTAATTTTGCCGAAATAGGGTCAAAAAATAGAGAAAATATCAGAATTAACCATGCAATGGTCAGAACCCATCGCAGATAGTGCATCGAGCGTTCGGGAATTTGTGCAAACATAAATCTGAGTCAAGTCGTTTTGCTAAATTAATATCCAAGTCTCCAATCGATCATTCGGGAATTTGTGCAAAAATAAATCTGAGTGGTGACTTAGAAGAGACTTTTAAGGGATGTAGGGTTCTAATCCTCGAAATCTTCGGCTTTTCCTTTAATAGCGGCGAAAAACTGTCCTTTTTGATGGACTAATCTTACCTTTTTCTACCCCACGAGGAAATTCCCTTTCCGGCAGCAGAATGCGGCCTTGACAAATTAACAGTGATCGGCTAGACATAGGGAAATTGTCTTAAAATATTATCTACGCTGCTACTATCACTAAACTAGAACATTAAAGAGCGCATTAGCTTAATCCTTCTCAAAAGTTAAAATTCTATGGCTGAAAGCTTGAACCATAAATCCGAAAAACCTTCTCCCCCTCCCGTACCCCAAGAAAATCCTTGGCTAGAAGCAGTTAAAACCATTGTCACGGCTGGAATTTTGGCTTTTGGCATCCGCACTTTTGTGGCTGAGGCCCGTTATATTCCCTCTTCTTCCATGGAACCCACTCTCCAGATTAACGATCGCCTAATTATCGAGAAAGTTAGCTATCATTTTCATAAGCCAGAACGGGGTGATATCGTGGTTTTTAGTCCGACAGCCGCCCTGAAAGCTCAAAATTTTCAGGATGCTTTTATTAAACGGGTGATTGGACTGCCGGGGGATAAGGTGGAAGTCAAAAACGGTTTAGTTTACGTCAACGGTAAAGTTTTAGCGGAAAACTATATTGCCGAAGAACCTAATTATACTTTCGGACCGGTGACAGTTCCCCCCGATCAATATCTGGTTTTGGGCGATAATCGCAATAATAGTTATGATTCCCACGCTTGGGGCTTCGTTCCTCGGGAAAACTTAATCGGTCGCGCCGTGGTGCGTTTTTGGCCCTTCAATCGTCTGGGAGGACTTGACAACCCCGACGCTGCCACAAATCAGAATTAACGTCAAGAAAATCAATATAAAAATTCCCCCTAAAACTAGGGGGATTCGAGCATCTATTTGAACATATTACTCACGGAATTGTCCTCATGGATGCGCCATATTGCCTCACCCAGAATCGGAGCAACCGGCAAGACTTTCAGTTGCGGGAAAAAATGTTCTTGCGGGACGGGAATCGTGTTAGTAACGATCACTTCCTCGACTATACCACTGGATAAACGCTCGATCGCAGGGCCAGAAAAAACCGGATGGGTGGCACAAGCATAAACCTGTCGCGCCCCCTTGGCTTTCAGTAACTGCGCCCCTTGAGCGATCGTACCGGCCGTATCGATCATATCATCGACTAAAACCGCCGTTTTATCCTTAACATCGCCGATCAAGTTCATCACTTCCGCCACATTATGGGTTTGCCGGCGTTTATCAATAATTGCTAGGGGCGCATCATTGAGTTTTTTGGCAAAAGCCCGCGCCCTAGCCACCCCACCCACATCGGGAGAAACCACGACGATATCGGGTAATTTTTTACTGAGAAGATAGTCCACCACCACTGGGGAACCATAAACGTGATCGAAGGGAATATCGAAATAACCTTGAATTTGGGCCGAATGCAAATCCATGGCCAACACGCGACTTGCCCCCGCTTCCGTGATCAGATTAGCCACCAGTTTAGCGGCGATCGATTCCCGGCCGGCGGTTTTGCGATCGGCGCGAGCATAACCATAATAGGGAATTACGGCGGTAATTTGTCGGGCAGAAGCACGACGACAGGCATCGATCATGATCAACAATTCCATCAAATGATCGTTGACGGGATTGCAACAGGGTTGAATTAAATAGACATCACAGCCGCGGATCGATTCCTGAATCTGGATGTACAATTCACCATCGGCGAAACGTTTACGAATCATCGGCCCCACATCCATACCCAGATAACGGGCCACCTCTTGGGCGAGAGGTACATTAGCGGATCCCGAAAAGAGACGAAGACGATTGCTGTCCGACGCGGCGGGAAACATCGGATGTCGCATCAAAGTAGCAGAATAGCTCACAGCAGATTCTTTACCCTCAAACTCAAGGCACTTTTTTCTATCATCTCAGTTTTGTTGAAAATCTGAGTGGATTTCTTTGTTAGATCTCGATCATAACCAATTACCGATCATCTTCGAGCCATTGCTGCTAAAAGGGGCAGCAACGGCCATGGCAAAATTGCCGCCAGATTTTGTCAAAACCGATTAACGTTTGGCTAACTTTTTCACCGGTAATTTACGCAGACGGATCGATTTCGGGGTAATTTCTACCAACTCATCTGGTCCGATGTATTCGAGGGCGCGTTCGAGACTCATATCCACGGGGGATTGTAACTGAACCAATTCATCCCCGGTGGCGGAACGATGGTTAGTTAACTGTTTAGTTTTGCAGATATTGATCTCCACGTCCTGGGGTCGGTTGCTTTCGCCGATAATCATGTTTTTATACACTTTTGTCCCCGGAGTAATAAAGAATACCCCCCGGTCCTCGGCGTTTTTGAGGGCGTAGAAAGTGGCGACTCCTTCCTCAAAGGCAGTAATCACGCCATTGTAACGGGTGGCTAATTCCCCGGAGAAAGGACGATATTCGAGAAAACTATGGTTCATAATCCCCTCACCGCGACTCAGACGGATAAATTCGCCCCGGAAACCGATTAAACCTCGGGCCGGAATCACGAATTCCAATTGAGTACGGCCATTGCTGCCCGTCTGCATATCCTGCATTTCCCCTTTCCGTTGGCCGAGACGTTCGATACTGGAACCCACCGCTTCTTCGGGTACATCTAAAACGAGGTATTCGTAGGGTTCGCAGGGTTGACCGTTAATTTCCCGATAGATAACCTGCGGCTGGGATACTTGGAATTCGTAGCCTTCCCGACGCATGGTTTCGATGAGAATGCCTAAATGCAGTTCTCCCCGGCCCGAAACCAGGAATTTCTCGGCAGAATCACTTTCTTCCACCCGCAGAGCGACGTTAGTTTCTAATTCTCGCATCAGACGATCGCGAATTTGCCGCGAGGTGACAAAAGTGCCTTCCTGACCAGCAAAGGGAGAATCGTTAACCGAGAAGGTCATTTGTAGGGTCGGTTCATCGACTTTAATTAGGGGTAAAGCTTGCGGGTCATCGGCTAAAGTTACCGTTTCCCCGATGTTAGCGTCGGCAAAACCGGCCACAGCAACGATATTACCGGCGCTGGCCTCGTTTAGTTCCACCCGTTTGAGGCCCTCAAAACCAAGAAGTTTTGTTATTTTACCCTTGACAACCGCGCCCGTATCCTTTACTAAAGCTGCCTGTTGACCGGCTTTAATTACGCCGTTATGGATGCGGCCGATAACGATGCGTCCTAAGTATTCCGAGTAATCGAGGGTGGTTACTTGCAACTGTAGGGGTTTGTTAACGTCCCCGGCCGGTGGTGGAACGTGGTGTAAAATCGCCTCAAACAGGGGCTGCATATCTTTGTCTTCGTCTTCGAGGCTTTCTTTGGCGAATCCTTGCATCCCGGAAGCGAACAGAGTAGTAAAATCACATTGGTCGTCATCGGCGCCCAGTTCCACAAACAGGTCGAAAACTTTGTCCACGGCTAGGTTAGGATCGACGTTAGGGCGATCGATTTTATTGACCACGACAATCGGTCTTAATCCCTTTTCTAGGGCTTTTTTCAGCACAAAACGGGTTTGGGGCATCGGCCCCTCGTTAGCATCGACAATCAGGATACAACCGTCCACCATACCTAAAACCCGTTCCACTTCGCCACCAAAGTCGGCGTGACCGGGAGTATCGACGATGTTAATCAGGGTGTCTTGGTAACGAACAGCGGTGTTTTTGGCCAGAATGGTGATACCGCGTTCTCTTTCGAGGTCATTGGAATCCATGACGCAGGTGGGTACATCTTCCCCTTCTCGAAAGATCCCCGACTGTTTGAGGAGTGCATCGACGAGGGTGGTTTTCCCGTGGTCAACGTGAGCAATGATAGCAACGTTACGGATAGGCAGAGACATAAAATATTGAAGTAGTCTTAGGTTTATTTTTACAAGTAAACATTTCTTAATAATTCTAGCTTAGACTGACCAGCACCGTTAGCAAATCTTTATTTTTCCTTGCTTTCCCATCAGCAAGCTCTACTGATTACTGTTGACAGACTCCCCAAACCCTAGGCAAGCAACCCACCCTCACAGGAGTCGAGACGATAGAAAAGACGACTGGAGGCAGGGGGTAGGGGTAAATTGAAGCTAGAGTGAAAATCCTCTTGAACTTTGTAGGTTAAGCGGGGGGAAACTTGGCGAACAATTTGCGTCAATAGTTTATCACCGGTTTTTTGGAGAATGGGACGGGGAATTTTATAAATAAACTTGGGAAACTTAACCATAACATCCATACGCAGTTCCCAGGTGACTTGGGTGATAACCGCCGGAATTTCCCTTCCTCGTTGCCGAAAAATTGCCTCGATTTCCTGACTAGGAGAAGATAGGGGCATTTCCTCTAGTTTCATAATCGCCTGATAATCCACTAGATAGCCCAAAAACGGTTGATCGGGAATGGGAACACTGCGAGTATGATAGACTCCATTGACGGGCAGCTCCAGAACCACAGCGATTTTCGGCTCCACTTCATAGCCAAAAGCACCATATTTACCGATGGTGATGATATAACCATTGTCACCGAAGGGCAGAGTTTTCATCGGTTCGGCACAACGACAAAACCAACCTTCGTGAGCGCCCAGATAATCGGCAACCTTATCCTGATTGCTATACATATCCATAGAGCCAGCAAAACGGGTTTGAAAACCGAGAAATTGATTGTCTTCTTTGACTTCTACAGATTCGCGAGCTAGGGAGTTAATGGGGGGACACTGCATGACTTATAAACCTGGTAAATGATAGTGTTAGAAAAATTTGGGGATTAACCGCCAAAGGATCGGGGAAATTTGTAGAATTGAGATTAGTGTAACGTATTGTTAAAAACTATTTGGTCAAGAAGCGATGAAAGCATTTGTAGCAGGAGCCACAGGGGAAACGGGACGGAGAATCGTTGCCCAATTAGTCGAACGTCAGATTCCCGTCCGCGCTTTGGTGAGAAACCGCGAGAAAGCGGCGGAAATTTTGCCCGCAGGGGTGGAAATCGTCGTCGGAGATGTGCAACAGGCGGATAAGTTAGAGGCACTAATCGCTGATTGTAGCGTTTTGTTATGCGCCACGGGAGCCAGACCGAGTTTTAATCCCACGGAACCTTTGTTAGTGGACTACTTGGGAACTAAAAATCTCATCGATGCCGCCAAAAAGAAAGGAATCGAACATTTTGTTCTCGTTACTTCCCTCTGTGTATCGAACTTTTTCCATCCCCTCAATCTATTTTGGTTAATTTTATTCTGGAAAAAACAAGCGGAAGACTATTTAATCAATAGTGGACTAACCTACACGATTGTGCGCCCTGGAGGCCTTAAAAACGAGGATAATCTTAATGCCATTAAAATGTCATCCGCCGATACCCTATCTGAGGGCAATATTCCCCGCACAAAAGTGGCCTCGGTTTGTGTAGAATCCCTATTTTATCCCGCCGCTAACAATAAAATTCTTGAAATTGTTGCTCCCTCAGATGCTCCCAATCTCGATTGGACACAATTGTTTCAAAGTGTCAGCTAAACAGTAATCAGTAATCAGTAATCAGTAAGTAGGTGGGTGGAATTAAATATAAGATGAACGTAGGTTGGGTTGAAGTATGAAACCCAACCCCCGCATGGGTTACGCTACCGCTAACCCATCCTACAAATAATTGTGCCTCCCTAATTAATTAACTTAGGCTCTCCTAGACTGCTTATAGCAAATTAGTAGTTTAAATGAGCCTAAAGCCTTAAATAGCCTGGAATCCAACAAAGCAAAAAGCTTTTTTTATTAAAATTGCTTTTTTAAATTCTGGTGAGCCTTACTTGGCAAAGCTTGCGTCGATTATTTTTTGCTAATATATCATAACTACTCTAGAAGAGTTTTAACTTAAAACTTACATCTGATAACTGATAACTGATAACTGATAACTGATAACTGATAACTGATAACTGATTTAGTCTGATTTTGATCGGGAGAGAGAATTTCAATCAACCATTCAGGAGCGATCGCAAAATTATTTAATACTTTTCCCTCGCCATCGCGGGGAATATTTTCCCAGAGAAAAACTGAAACATCAGGAACTAGAGAAAGACTGCCAAAAGTACAACGCAATTCGGGATAAGCACGGGCAATTCGTTGGGGTTTTAGACTAGCGTTAATAGCCGGAACTAAATCACCTTGAATAGTGCTATGTTTACCTTGGGGCATCGGTTTAGGAATAATTTGACCGTCAATAAATTCCTTGGGGGGTTTAGTTTCTGGTAATTGTAGAAATTCCCTTAGGGTCAGGGAATTATTAACAGTGACAACCATAAAATTTTTTTATTGATCGTTATGATCGTTAATTTTATCGCAATTTATCCAAGCAGAGAAGATCAAAAACAGTTATATAAAAATGTCCGTCACATCGCTGGGACAGGGTTGGGTTTGGTGGTGGTGCAGAAATGCGTGGAACTACACGGTAGCTCGATCGAAATTGCTAGTATCTCCTGTAATGGAATCACTGTCACGATTCTATTACCGAAAGTGACCGGAAAATAAATAAATCGGAGCGAGAATGATTCTCAATGGGGGGAAAACTTCCGGGGAAGAAATTAGGAAACACCACCCAGACGGGCATATTCTAAAATTGACTGGCTAAGAGCATCGCGATCATCGCGGGTGAGGTAATAATTCCGGCCGCCGATATCATTGAGAAATCGCAGTAGAGCAAGACAAGCGGACTCTAGATCAGCCCGGTGTCGGGCAGCCGCTAAAGCTTGTTCAGAGGTGGCATAAACTAGGCAATCGCTAATTCCTTCGCTGCCATCCACTCGCCAACATTGAAAAGAATAACCCTGCATTTCTAGGATCAATTCAATCTGCCAACCGTGATAGTCAAATCGCGTGTAAATCATGTCAAGCAGCCCCGTTTAGGAGAGGAGAGTCACAGGTTTGACCGCTCTGATTGTCTAGAAGCCCTGCACCTGTCTAACTCTCTAATTTAACGGGTGATTATGGAAACCCTCTGCAAACTTCGTGCAGATTTCGTGCAGAAATGATTTTGTCCACTGTCCCAAGGCAGATATTACTTTAAACGATAACCAAGACCGTGAACGGTTTCAATAAAGTCTTCCGGCGCGCCGAGGGATTTTAGCTTGTGACGAAGACCGCGAATATGGGAAGTAACGGTTTCCTCGGCTGGAGAATCGTCCAAAGACCAAACTCGCTCAATAATACCCGATCGACTTAAGACCCGGCGCCCATGGGTAACAAGTAATTCTAAGAGAGCGAATTCCTTGGGGGTGAGGGAAAGAAGTTGACCGTTATAACTGGCCTCGTGGGTACTGGGATTTAACTGCAAACCCCCCCAAGATAATAAAACACTGCTGGTACTGCTGCCACGTCGGATCAAGGCCCGAATCCGCGCCATTAATTCGCCCAAATCGAAGGGTTTAGTGACATAATCATCGGCCCCTGCGTCTAATCCGTCGATTTTATCGATTACCGTATCCCTTGCGGTTAATAATAGGACGGGAACGGTGGCATTAGCAGAGACGGGATGATGGGATTCCGCTCGTCGCAGACGTTGACAGAGCAAAGTTCCGCTCAATTTTGGCAGGGTGACATCGAGAACTAAAAGATCATATTTGCCTAATTCTAGCCAATTCCAGCCTTCTTCTCCGTCTCTAGCCACATCGACAACGTATTGTCGCTCGCTCAAGGCCTCTCGCAAAATCTCGGCTAGTTGCATATCATCTTCTACTACTAAAATTCGCATGGTCTAGAGATGGAGTAAGCTGGAAATAGCGTCGGTTAACTCCTGATGAATTGGCTCAAACAAGGAAAATGGATCGCGGGAGGTTTCGGGCTAACTGTCTTACTGATGGGAACTATTAGCCTAGTTTCCTATCGCAATACCCTCGCCCTGCGTCAGCGCGCTGCTGAGGTGGAAGTTACCTACGAGATTATCGATAATCTCGCTAATCTTTACGCTAACATGGCGGTGGCCGAATCGGGAAGACGGGGTTATATCAAAACTGGCAGCCCTAGTGAATTGGGCCGTCATCGTCGGGCGATCGCTTTGATGCAATCTAACTGGCAACTCTTGGCTAAACAATTAGAAAACGGCACGGATTTTGAGCGCGAAATGGTGACTCAGATCGGGGATTTAATGTATCGGCGAATTGCTCTATTTAATCAATCGATCGCTACCTATAAATCTGATCAATCTGATGATATTTCTCAAGATGCAATCACGGTTAAAAGTGTCGATATCCGGGATAAGTTTCAAAATCTTCTTACCTATTTACAAGCTAGTCAGAAAAGGAATTTAAGAAGTAGCATCGCTAGTTCTAGGGATAGTATTCGCGAAAATTCTCTGTTGGGTTTACTGGGAACTTTTACTAGCTTTGGGATTATTTGCGGAGTTTATTTCTTAGTTTTTTGGCAAGAGAAACGGCGACAAAAAAGTGAGAAAATTCACCAATTATTACTACAAGAAAAAGAAATTTCCGATCTAAAAATTCAGCTTTTTTCCATGATATCCCATGAGTTCCGAACCCCTTTAACCGTGATTCTTTCCGCCTCGCAGTTATTAGAAAATGGCTTAAAAGATGCAGATCAGTCGAGCAGAAAAAACTTATATAGAATCCAGTCTTCTGTCAAGCTAATGAATCAATTCTTGACAGATATTTTGATTTTAACAAGGGCAGAATCTGGGAATCTAAGATGTCAACTAGAGCCGCTCGATATTGAAGCTTTTTGTTTAAATTTAGTCGAGGATTTTCAATTTATAAATAAAAATAATACACCGATTAAATTTGTCAGTCAGGGATTGATGATTCGTCCCTATCTAGATGAGAAACTGCTCTACTCGATTTTAAGTAATTTACTCTTAAATGCGATTAAATATTCCCCCACGGGAGCAGGGATTAGTTTGATTTTGTGGAAAGATAGCGATCGCATTGTTTTTCAAGTCCGGGATCACGGGATCGGCATTGCCGAGGAAGATAGAGGTAAGATCTATGAACCCTTTTATCGGGGTCAGAATGTGGAAAATATTATCGGCACGGGATTGGGGTTAGCAGTGGTTAAAAAATGCGTCGAACTCCACCGCGGCGAAATCGCCCTAGATAGCCAAGTGGATAAGGGAACAAGCTTTACCGTCAAACTGCCCATTTCACCCTAGTTCCAGCTTGAGCGGTCTAAAGATGACAAAATGTAACTTTCTTTCTTTCGAAACCGGACGAAAGCAACGAAGAATTTTTATCGCAGCTGGAATTAGTCCAGAATCAACTCACTCCGGGTTGATGGCATCGAAATTTTAGGCAAAAATAGGGCTTTTACCGCCCAAAAAGCCTATATTTTGGCTATTTACCCCCAGTTGACCCCTGACTAATCGAAATTTTAGGCAAAAATAGGGCTTTTACCGCCCCAAAAGCCTATATTTTGGCTATTTACCCCCAGTTGACCCCTGATTTTTGCAGCCAGTTAACTCTCCTGGGGAACTGGTCACGGTTTCCTGATAGGATAAGGTGACTTGGGATTAACTTATGGTGTTGAAAATATGTCTCTAAAACCTTACATTTCTCGCTTATTAGCTTTGGTTCTCGTCCTGGTCATCGGATTGATGGGTTGTTCTAGTAGTTCGCGGTTAACCGGCAATTATGGACAGGATACCCTGACGGTGATTGAAACTTTAACCACAGCCCTTGATTTAGTCAAAGATGACCCGAATAAAGCGGCAGTTGAGTCGCAAGCAAAGGAACAAATCAACGATTACATCTCCCTCTACCGACGAGATAAAAAATCCGGGGGTTTGCGTTCTTTCACTACTATGCAAACAGCCTTAAACTCTCTAGCTGGTTATTATACCGCCTACGGTTCCCGTCCCATCCCCGACAAACTCAAACAACGTTTAAAACAAGAATTTAAACAGGTGCAATTCTCTCTCCAGAAAGGAATTTAGATACAGATTAGGGGTTGGGTGTTAGGGTTTTAGGGGGTTAGGGTTTTGGGGTATTAGTTGAAATCCCCCCATCTCCCCACACCCCACACCCCACACCCCACACCCCACTCCTGTAAAAATCAGACCAAATCTGGTTAGACTAGAAATACAAAGCGTATTATAAAAAACTACAAAATTGATTCAAGACGAAACCCTAGAATTATTGGAATGGCCGCGGCTATGTCAACACCTAGCTACTTTTGCAGCGACTAAACTCGGTGCGATCGCGATTCGTCAATTGCCGTTACCAGAAAGCAAAGAGGAAAGTTTAAACCTACTCTGCCAAACCAAAGAAGTTTATAGCTTAGAACAAAAATTAGATAGTCGTCTTTCCTTTGATGGGATTACCGACATCGGTGATGCCCTAGAAAGGGCGCATCTGGGGGGGTTATTATCGGGACAGGAACTTTTAAATATTGCCACGACTTTGGCCGGAGTGCGACGTTTACGGCGTTTAATTGACGAACAGGAAGATATACCAGTTTTAAAAGAGTTAGTAGCCGAAATTCGCACCTATCCAGAGATAGAACAGGAAATACACCGTTGTATCGATGAAGATGGCCGGATATCCGATCGCGCTAGTCCCCAATTACGGGAAATTCGGGGACAAATGAAGGTGATTAAAGAGCGAATTTACCGCAAATTGCAGGATATCATGCAAAAACAGGGCGGTGCTATCCAAGAAGCGGTCATTACCCAAAGAAGCGACCGCTGGGTGATTCCCGTCAAAGCAGCACAAAAAGAGCAAATACCGGGGATAATTCACGATACTTCCAGCACAGGAGCGACTTTTTACATTGAACCTCACTCTATCGTTGACCAAGGCAATCAACTGCGGCAATATCGTCGTCAGGAACAAATCGAAGAAGAAAAAATCCTGCGGCAGTTAAGTAATACAATCGCCGAAGCCTTTGACGACTTAGAATATTTACTTGCGATCGCTACTAGGCTCGATCTGGCCACCGCCAGGGCCCGTTACAGTTTATGGTTAGAGGGTAATCCCCCCCACTTTATCGATGGTTCGGAAACGATTACTTTACGGAATTTGCGTCATCCTTTGCTCTGGTGGCAAAAACACCATGAACAGGGGGGGGAGGTCATACCAATAAATGTGCAGATTACCCCAGAAATTCGCGTTGTTGCCATCACCGGACCAAATACCGGCGGAAAAACCGTTACTTTAAAAACCCTCGGATTAGCGGCTTTAATGGCGAAAGCGGGCCTGTTTATTCCAGCGCGGGAACCGGTAGAGATACCCTGGTTCGATCACGTTTTAGCCGATATCGGGGATGAACAGTCTTTGCAACAGAGTTTATCGACTTTTTCGGGTCACATTCGCCGGATTGTCCGCATTTTAGCGGCTTTAAATTCTCGTTCCTTGGTTTTACTCGATGAGGTGGGAGCAGGTACGGATCCGGCTGAGGGAAGTCCTTTAGCGATCGCTATTTTACAATACCTCGCTGATCATAGTTTATTGACGGTGGCTACCACTCACTACGGGGAATTAAAAGCGTTAAAGTATCGAGATTCTCGCTTTGAAAATGCCTCGGTAGAGTTTGATGATCGCACTCTTTCCCCCACTTATCGACTATTATGGGGCATTCCGGGGCGTTCTAATGCTTTAACTATTGCCCAGCGTTTGGGATTAAGTCCCGAAATTGTGGCCGAAGCGAGAAATCATCTGGGGGGGTTATCGGAGGAGATAAATCAAGTAATTGCTGGTTTGGAAGCGCAAAGACGGGAACAGGAGTCAAAAGCTCAAGAAGCTAGTCAATTACTCCAACAAACGGAGAAATTTTATACAGAAGTTTCCACGCGGGCTAATTCTCTACAGGAGAGAGAGCGAGAATTAAAGCGTTATCAGGAGCAGGAGATACAAAAGGCTTTATTATCGGCAAAAGCAGAGATTAATGACGTTATTCGCCGATTGCAAGCGGGAACAAAAACTGGTAAAGATGCCCAAAAAGCCACAGAGGAGTTAACTGCGATCGCAGAAAGGTTATTACCAAAAACGGAAAAAACTAAGGTTAATTATCGTCCGCAAGTGGGGGAAAGGGTACGCTTGCCCAATTTGGGACAAACTGCCGAAGTTTTAGCAATTTCACCAGAATCAGAGGAGATTTCCCTGCGTTTCGGGATGATGAAGATGACCCTACCCTTAGATCAGATTGAGTCTTTGGATGGTCAAAAAGTGGAAACTGCGCCAAAAACTGCCAAAAATTTGCCCCAAACTCCCACAAAACCCCAGGAGACCCCTTTAATTCGTACTGCTAATAATACTGTCGATATTCGCGGTTCCAGGGTGGCAGAGTCAGAAACGGATATCGAACAGGCGATCGTCAGAGCCACCCCATCGGGTATATTATGGATTATTCACGGTAAAGGTACGGGGAAATTGCGTCAAGGTGTTCACGATTTCCTATCCCGTCATCCCCAGGTAAAACGCTTTCAATTAGCACCCCAAAATGAGGGCGGTTCGGGGGTAACTATCGCTTATTTAACTTAGGGTCTGCTGAATAGGTTTTTTGTCGGGTTAGAAGTCAGTTATCAGTTATCAGTTATCAGTTATCAGTTATCAGATGTGAGTTATCAGTTCACTGTTTACTGGACGGCTACGCCGTGCCTTTGGCAACACTGAAAATACTCCCCAACTCCCACTCTGCAATAACTACTGGCAGCCAGAAATACGTTGGGTTACTATCATACTTTGTGCTTTTTGTCAAAAAAACTTTTTTTTTGCAATAAAACTACACAAAAAAAAGATCATCGTTATGGGTGAAATTGACTCATTTACCCGTCTTAATTAGGATCAACTTCTAGGTGTGGCAAGGGTTTCAACCGTTGCTGCCCAAAAAAGCACAAGATAACCCATTATGAAATTCTATCAAATCGCTGTTACCATTGGAACATCGTTGTTAAATAAAAATCTTTCTCAATTAATTCTTAAGAATTTATAAATATTACGGAATGTTAATTTAAATATTCTCAAGTTTTTGGAGTCAGTAGATAATTTTTGCTTATCTTTGACCAACATTGGGTTAGAAGTCAGGAGTCGGGAGATAGGGTGATAGGGTTTTGGGGTTTTGGGGTGTTAGGGTTTTAGTTGAAATTCCCCCACTTCCCCACTTCCCCACTTCCCCACCTCCCCACTTCCCCACTTCCCCACTTCCCCACTTCCCCACTTCCCCACTTCCCCACTTCCCACTGTGCAAGAAGATTACTTTCTAGAGAATAAAACGTAAAAACAGGGAATAATAAACAGAGTTAACAGAGTTGCTAAAGACAAACCCGAAAAAACGACAATTCCTAAAGGTTGCAGGAATTCTCCCCCCTCTCCCAATCCTAAAGCGAGGGGAAATAAACCTAAAACCGTGGTCACGGTGGTCATCAAAATCGGTCGTAAACGTTGGGGAGCGGCCTTTAAAATGGCTTGTAGTCGAGTAAAACCGAATTCTTGCCGCAATTGATTGGCCAATTCCACCATAATAATCCCGTTATTAACCACAATGCCCACCAATAACACCACCCCGACGATGACAATGGCATTAATCGGGGTTTTGGTCAAATATAGTCCAAAAATTCCCCCCGCTAGGGCCAAAGGAACGGTTAACATAATCACCAAAGGGTCTATGAGTGAGTTATACTGGACGGCCATGACCACAAAGACTAAAAATACCGATAAACCCGCTAATAAACCCAAAGAACCCTGAATTTCTTGATTAGACATGGCAGCAGCACTGGGTAAAATGCTGATACCATCGGGTAAGGGAGTGGAATTTAAAACCGATTGTACTCCCGCGAGTGCGTCACTTAATTTCGCACCCTCGACTAAACTGCCGATAATAATAAAAACTTGACGCTGATTAATTCTCTGGATGACTGCTGGGGTTTTTCCCCCTTCAATCCTGGCGATATCTGCTAATTTTAAGTCTTCTTGTCTATTGACAAAAATAGGTATTTGTGAGATGTCACTAATTTTTTGCCGCGAGTCGGGGTCTAATTGCACCCGGATATCGATTAATCTTTCTCCCCGTTGCAGTTGGGTGGGGATCGATCCTTGAATAGCGGTCCGTAGCGTTTGTCCCACTTCCAAGGTACTCAATCCCAAACTATTTAAGCGGGTCCAATCGGGTTTAATCTGGATTTCCGGTTGTCTGGGGTCAGCATCGGGACGAAAACGGGCACTAGGGACTTTTTCATCGAGAATACTGAGGATTTCTTCACCAGCTTGCTCTAAAGTTTTCCCATCGCGTCCCTGTAACATCACATCCACATCGGCACCAACGGAGGGAGAGTTATTAAGAATAATACCGCGCACTTGACCGGGAGTGAGACGCAAACGCACGTTAACGAGGTTTAATTGCTCTAGTGCTTTGCTCATGCGTTCGATATATGCTTCTGTATTAGTGCCTTGTTTGAGATTAATCGTACTAGAAGCACGCAAAATATTTTCATTGGTAGTTGTGCCAAAAAGAGAACCGCCACTGGTAGTAAAAACGTACTTAGTCTCTGGTTGTGATAATAAAATCTTTTCTACTTCCCGCATCACCTGACGGTTAGCATTTAAATTGGTACCCGGGGGAAATTGAGCAAAAACGTTCACCTGTCCGGTTTGAATACGACTAAAGACTTCTTGGGGGATATATTGCCAGAGATAAAAACTACTTCCCCCTAAAATTAAAAAGGCCAGTAGGATAACAGGTATTCTGTAGCGGATGATTTTAGCTAAACAACGACCGTAGAGGATGGTTAAACCTTCTAGACGTTGACTAAAGACTTTTAAGAGCCAAAATCGCTGAATACCACTAGAAACCCGCATATTTAACAAACGACTGGCTAACATGGGAACAACGGTTAACGCACACAGCAGAGAAGCAGCCACAGCAAAACTGATAGTGAGGATAATCTCGTTAAACAGCAGGGAAATAAAACCACCCAGTAATAAAAATGGCAGTATAGAGACGAGATTAGTCGCAGTGGAGGCCAATAAAGCAGATTCTACCTCTTGGCTGCTATTCCGGGCAATTTCTAAAAAATCTCGCTTATTTTGGTTTTGATTAACTTTGAGGGCAATATTTTCCAGCATGACAATGGAATTATCCACCACGATACCCACCCCTAGGGCCAATCCTCCCAAACTAAACACATTTATCGATAACCCGAATAACTTCATACAGATAATTGCGACGAGGGTAGAAAGAGGAATCGCTAGGGTAATGATAAAAGTCTGTCGCAGGGAACCGAGAAAGACGAATACAGTCAATCCTGCTAGAATTGTCCCCGCTAGTCCCGACGAAACCACGTTATTAACCGCATTTTGGATAAATACAGACTCATCGGTAGTGGGGACGACTTGCATCCCCCCGGTCATTAACCCGGATTTTTTTAATTCGGCAATGCGTTTTTTGACCCCTTCTACCACAGCAATCGTGTTCGCATTCGGTTGTTTTTGGACGCTAACCCTGACGGCATTTTTTCCATTTAGGGTGACAAAAATTCTTTGTTCTTCTGTCCCATCGATAACTCTGGCCACATCCCGCAGATAGATTTTTTCTTCGGGATTATTACTATCGGTCAGTGCTAAATCTTGGATATCCGCTACGTTTTTAAATTTCCCCACCGCACGGGTTAAAGGTTCCCCGGTTTCTCCCTCTAGTCGGCCCCCAGAGATGTCCTGATTGCGTCTTTTTAGGGTGTCTAAAACCTGATTTAATCCCACTCCTAAAGATTGTAATCGCTGCAGGTCAATATTAACTTGAATTTCTTCTCTAACTCCCCCAATCACGTCCACCACTGCAACTCCTCCCACAAACCCTAATTCTCTCCCTAATTCTTCATCAGCAAATAATCTTAAGTCTTTTAGGGGTAGGGTATCAGAAACGAGAGCAAATTCATAGACGGGTAAACGAGAGGGTTCAAATTTGTTTAAGCGCGGTTCCTCAATAATATCGGGTAAATTTTGTCGGACACGATTAAAACTTTCGGTAGCTTCATTTAAAGCAACGTTTAAATCTCCCCCCGGTTGAAAAAATAAATCTACTCGCATCCTTCCCTCGCGAGTTTCTGAATAAACTTGCACTACTCCCTCGGTAGCACTCATTCCTTCTTCTAGGGGTTTAGTTACTTCTTCGAGAATAACTTCCGGGGAAACCCCCGGGACATTCATCCTTAAACTAATGCGAGGATAAGTGATAGAAGGAAGCAAATCTACTTGTAAACGATTTAGAAAAAAAAGACCGATGATGATAACTGCTATAGTTAACATCAATACTCCTATGTGACGACGAATTGATAGACCGCTTAGGGAGATGTTTTCTGACATGATTATCTATGGGGGAGAGTAAACAGTGAACAGTAAACAGTGAACAGTAAACCCATAACTGATAACTGATAACTGATAACTGATAACTGATTAATTGTGCATAACTCGACCGAAACTCCATAATTTTTGATAATAATAACGACTGACGCTATCCCTATCATCGGTGAGTAGATTGATAGCGATACCATTATTACCTGTTTCTTTTCCTGAACTGTGTATATATTGATTATTACCTAGATATAACGCCACATGATTAACTCTTTTATCACCAAAAAAAATTAAATCTCCTGGGAGTAATTCCTCTCGGTTTATTTTTTGACAAAAAGCCTCCTGTTGATAGGAATCCCTCGGCAACCAAATACCAAAAGTGGCAAAAGCAGCCTGGATTAATCCTGAACAATCGTAATTAGGTGCAAGGGTTCCACCCCAGAAATAATGATTGGTACGGTTCATTGCTTCCTGAGTAAAAGTGATAATCTCAGGAATATGTTTTTCTATTTCTGAACGAGTTAGAGGAATTTTTTGATAAGCTGTGGTGGCCACCGCAATTGCATCTAAATCTTCTCCGCATAACCAAGCTAAATAATTATCTTCCCTTAGCTGAATTTGTAGCCCTTTTTCGGTAATTTCTAGGGAAATAAATTTTAATTGTCTTCCCTGTTGTGCTTGGGTAGCTAACTCTTGACAACTGGGAGAATTGTAGAGATTTAAGTCTCTTATACAGAGATATTCCTGGGTGGATGATGGGGGAAGGGAGATGATTTGCATAAAAAATAGCTCAGAATTTATTGACAGAAAAAACTGCATTACTAGCCAAAAGCAAAGGGATAACAACGAGGAGAATAACCTTAGTTCGTTCTGTCATCTTCAAGTTTCCACCTCTCTTAATTCGGCTCTCTTATTCTTTGTGTGAGCAGTTTAACTTACTATAGAAGCGATCAATCTTTGTGTCCTCTGTGTCTGGAGTGGTTCCTTCCACTCGCTCGCCAGCAGGACTGTATCTTAGAATACATTTTACCCATCAAACCTAAGAGAGCCTTAATTCTTGGCCATAAAGATAATCTATAACCGAACTGAATCCCTGAAAAATTATTAAACCTATGGCATAATTAACCTTTCAGGGTTCAAAAACGGCAAAAATAAGGATTAAATGGCATACAATCGGTGAATAGAGCATTTAATCGTTTATTATTCGTTTTTAATTCTCCTGACTACTGGCTACTGGCCACCAACTCCTAACCCTAACAACAATTTTTGATTTTTACAACAGGTCTAGGATAGCCAGTTCCTTAACAATATGTTACAATAGCCGGCGAGAGGGGAGTGGCCAATATCTGGAACTTTTGGGCTAGAGATAGATTCTATCGATCAACAGTCACCTCCTGGGTGGGTGGAATTAAATATAAGATGAACGTAGGTTGGGTTGAAGTATGAAACCCAACGCCCGCATGGGTTACGCTACCGCTAACCCATCCTACAAATAATTGTTCCTCCCTACTTAAAGTAAGCTTTTAATCAGATGTTGAGGTTAGTCCATGGCCAATGTTTCGGGGCGGTTTGAAAAGCAAGAATACAGCCAAAACTCAGAAAATACCGTCGCGGTGGTCAGTTCAGTCATGTCCGGTTTAAAAAAAGCATCTCCCCTACAAAAGGGCTTATTTTGGGGAATAACCCTCAGTTTTACCGCCCTAGTTTCCGCCACTGTTGGGGCCACCGTCGCTTTAATTAGTCCCTTACCCGCACCAATTGGGGCTATCTTCCAAAAAACATCTTTTCCCACCCAAACAGACATCCTTGAGGATCAAGCTTGGAATAGCTTAATCAATCAGCAGCTTTCTCGTCCTGTTAATATTTTAGTTATGGGCATCGATCGAGTTTTAGATGCCAAAAACAGCGACGATGTATTTAAAGGTCGCAGCGATACCATGCTCCTAGTGCGCTTCGATCCTAGCGATAAAACCGTGAGAATGTTGTCTATCCCTCGCGATAGCCGCGTCAGAATCCCCGGCCATGGTTTTACTAAAATCAACGATGCTAACGTTCACGGTGGACCGACTCTAGCGGCAGAAGTGGTCAGTAATACTTTAGGGGATGTCACCGTTGATCGCTATGTGCGGGTGACTACCGATGCCTTCAAGGAATTAGTCGATTTAGTCGGGGGTGTAGAGGTTTATGTACCCGAACGAATGTATCATAAAGATGTCACCCAAAAATTAGAAATTGATTTACAAGAGGGTTGGCAAAATCTCAACGGCGACCAAGCAGAACAATTTGCCCGTTTTCGTAACCCGCAATACGGCGATATTGGTCGCGTACAAAGACAACAAATTTTATTAAAAGCACTCCAACAAAAGATTTTTAGTCCGACAATTCTCCCCAGTCTCCCGAAAGCAGTACAGGTTTTACAACAATATATCGATACGAACTTAAGCGTCGAGGAAATGCTGGCTATCGCTAATTTTGGACGGGAAATTAAACAGGATGACTTAAGAATGATCCTACTCCCCGGCCGGTTTAACAACCTCGAGGAATACGATGGTCGCAGTTATTGGATTTTGAACCGTCGCGAAATTAGAACCATTGTGGCTAATAATTTTACCGATAACTATGGGGGGGGAGAAACCTCCGTTTATAGTCTGCGGATTGCCATTCAAAATGCCACCCATACCAAAGGTTTAGCCCGTCGTACTCGCAATTATCTGGCCAAACAGGGCTACACAAATGTTTATATTAGCGATGACTCCTCCCAAAAGCTAGAAACCACCGCAATTATTGCCCAAAAAGGTGATGTTCAGTCCGCTAACCTCTTGAAAAATCAATTGGGAATCGGTAAAGTAGAATCATCCTCCACTGGTGCTTTAGACTCAGACCTAACTATTCGGGTGGGTGATGATGTGTCCCAGTTTTTTGACGCTCAACAGTAACAATGTTGAAAAATTTTTTCAGTCTGGTTTTAATTATTTTGCTGGCGATTCTTTGGCTACTTTTCGCGGCCCGTCCGGTGGCTTTGGCCCAAGATAAAACGATTAACTATAGTTTTGCCCAGCTGCAAGATCGGGATTTTTCCCATCAGGATTTGCGCGGAGGAGTTTTCGCAGCTGCCGCGATGCGGGGAGTTAACCTAGAAGGTGCCGATTTATCCTATAGCATTCTCACCGAGGCTGTCCTCTTAAAAGCTAACTTAAAAGGGGCCGATTTAACCGCCTCTTTGGTAGATAGAGTTACCCTCGATTTTGCCGATTTAACTAATACTATTTTTACCGATGCGATCGCTACTCGCAGCCGTTTTTATGACACAATTATTACCGGGGCCGATTTCACTAACGCCGTAATTGATCACTATCAGGTCAAGTTAATGTGTGAACGGGCCGATGGCATTAATCCAGTCACGGGAGTGGCCACCAGAGATAGTTTAGGCTGTGATTAGCAATTCCGGGCAGATTTTAGCTGACTGCTCAAAAATAGCCTACCCCCTACACCCCGGCTATCTCGATCAAGACAGCAGAGGTGTAGAATGAAAATACTGAGCGAGGCTAGAGAAAGGAGAGAGACTCTTGATAATCGTCATCGATAACTATGATAGTTTTACCTACAATTTAGTCCAGTATTTGGGAGAATTAGCCTCCGAGTTTCCGATCGCCTTACCGATCGAGGTCTATCGTAATGATAAAATCGATCTGGACAGAATCGAACAAATGCGGCCGGATGGGATTGTCATTTCCCCCGGTCCTGGTCGTCCGGTCGATGCGGGCATATCTCTGGAATTAATCGCCAAATTTGGCCCCCATTTGCCGATTTTGGGTGTCTGTCTCGGTCATCAAAGTATCGGTCAGGTATTCGGAGGGGATGTGGTCTCGGCCCCGGTCTTGATGCACGGCAAAACTTCCCCCATCTATCACAACAGTGAAGGGGTATTTCAAGGCTTAGAAAATCCTTTTACTGCCACCCGTTACCATAGTTTAGTGATCGATCGCTCCACCATGCCGGATAATTTAGAGATCACGGCCTGGGTAGAAGATGGTACGGTCATGGGAGTCCGTCATCGGGATTACCCCCAGATTCAAGGGGTACAATTTCATCCCGAAAGTATTTTAACCACTGCCGGCAAGGAACTTTTAAGAAACTTTCTCCGATCCCTCTAGTGTTTACTAATCCCCAACCCCTGAAATTAACCTTAACTTGATTAATTCTGCATCTACATTTATGAAAAGGCGAGATTTTATCTTATCGGTGGGGACAAGTTTCTTAACCGTGGCAGTAGGCTCAGTTTTAGCGGAAACTAAACCCAAACCCACTAACCCCACTTCCCCCCAAAAACCCGATAATTCCCTCTTAGTTCAATGGTTGGGTCATAGTTGCTTTTTATTCACCGGAGGAGGGCAAAGAGTCCTAGTTAATCCTTTCCGGGCAATTGGTTGTACGGCGGGTTTTCCTTTGCCAAAAGTAGAAGCAGATATCGTTTTAATTAGTAGTCAACTGTGGGATGAAGGGGCGGCCGAGGGTTTACCCGGTAATCCGAAAATTTTGTTTGAGCCGGGGGCCTACGATCTGGGTAAATTAAAACTACAGGGTATTAGTATCGCCCACGATCGCATGGGGGGGCAACGTTTCGGCATGAATGTGGCCTGGCGTTGGACCCAAGCAGGGATTAGTATTGTCCATTTAGGGGGGGCAGCCGCCCCGCTCGAATTAGAACAAAGAATTCTCCTAGGTTCGCCGGATTTAGCTTTTATTCCCGTGGGAGGTGGTCCCAAAAATTATAATCCCCAAGAAGCAAAACAGGCGATCGAAGTTTTACAACCGCGAATAGCTGTCCCGACGCAATACTTCACCAGTGCCGCCGATAAAAATGCCTGTGAATTGGTGTCTGTAGATGAGTTTCTCAAGTTAGTCAAGGATAAAAATATCCGTTTGATCGAGGACAATAAATTACGGATTCGTGCCGCCGATTTACCCAAAAAAGGGACGCTCATTCGCGTGTTTGACTACCGCAAACTGTTAGAGAAATCCTAATTTTTAGGAGCCAATGACCTAGTCCTATTGATTAACTAATTTTTTCTCGTGTAACGCACCATCAATTTCCTGATATTCCCCGGGTTACGTTGTTGCTAACTCGCCCTACAGCCCTGATCATAAATCAGGGTTATAATTATTTTTAAGAAATTCCAGAATATTCAGCCCCAAGGAATGTCTATGTTACTACAAGACCTAAAGGAAGAAGCGGTTAAGCTATCACCGAGCGAGCGACTTGCGCTGGTTAGCGCCATTATTGAGTCCTTGCAGAGTACCCCAATTGCTAGACCTGATCGTGCTGGTGCAATTCAACGGATGCGTGGCTTACTCAAAACAGACCAACTTGCACCAACCGACCAAGAAGTAGCTGCCATGTTGGAAGAGCGTCGGCTGGAGAAATACCTTTAGTGAGAGTTTTAATTGATACTAATGTTCTCCTAGATTTTCTATTGCAGAGAGAGCTATTTTTCCAAGATGCAGAACGACTATTTCAGGCGATCGATTCCGGTCAGATCGTCGGGTATGTCACAGCCACAACCCTCACGGACATTTTTTACATTGCTCGAAGACACACGCGCAGTATTGAGCAAGCACGGCAAGCAGTTTCAGAGACATTGACAGCAATGGAAATCTGCCCTGTAAACCGGGAGGTTCTAGAGGTAGCGTTTAGTTCAGGTTTGGCTGATTATGAGGATGGGATTCAGGTTGCTTGTGCTGTAGCTCAAGGACTTGATGCTATCTTGACCCGAGATAATCAAGGGTTTTTGAATTCATCGGTACCTGTGTTATCAGTTCAGGAGTGCTTGCATCGCTTGCAAGAGCCAAATAATAGCAAATCCACCTTATAAAATCAAGTTTACAGGCTTTTTGGTTCGTGAGGGGGTGAGGAGTGAAAAGTGAGCAGTTACAGCCAAAATTTGGCGGCATGGGCAAAGCTCCTTTGTGGCAGATTGATGACAGCATTATTGCAGGAGATTTACAGGCTGTCCAAGATAGCCCAACCCACGTTAGCATCATGCCAAGAGTTACAATGGCTCTAGAAAGGTACGAAGCGGCATTGGCAAAGACCCAAAAATATTGGGAAAAGGTGGATTAGTGGCATACACACAATAGGAGTCTATGAAAATGGCATGGATATTTAGTTTATCCGCAGAATGTGGTTCTGATGAGAGCAAGGCCGATAAATTTGCTCAACATTTTCAGGGAATGTCATTGTTGCTGTCAAATGGTCGCCAGTGCCAATGTCGCACAGACACATTCCAAGACATAGAAGAAAATTGGTGGTGTCGCGTTTCACCAAATAATCTTAGCGAAGTGGGAATAGACAGCCCTGAAAGTGCCTATTCAATGACAGAGTTAGGTATTTTACTCTATCAGTCCCTACGATTTGCCCCCACCTTCCGTTATGGACTGGTTGGTGTTGAAGTCGATGAATTTAGAACATACACTGAGCTTATCGAAGAATCATCCAATCTATCTATCCCAGGACTGGTTTTAGCGAAACCACTTGCAGGCGAGCTAGGAATATTGCCAGTATTTCGCTCCTTTAGCCCTAGTTATGTTTGGCAACCTTACGCAGGAGAAGTTTACAACCCGCTGATGACATCGCCAAATCTGAAAAACAAGCTTAATGAACTGCTGGCTGTAAGTTGACCTCACAAGCGAAGAAGGCATAACTAGACCGTTCTCTAAAAATTGCTTTAACAATCTTATTAAAAATGTTTTTGCTGAAAGAATATCGCTCTTTTTTTAGACAGGGATGGACAATTGCAGTTTTACTAATTGCCCTGCTTGTTTCCCTGCCAATTTTATCGGTGGCCAGTAGTTTATTAACTAACTCCAGTCAAGTCTGGCAACATCTGCTCGAAACTGTTC
Organism: Microcystis sp. M_OC_Ca_00000000_C217Col; assembly: GCF_007095585.1. Taxonomy (NCBI): domain Bacteria; kingdom Bacillati; phylum Cyanobacteriota; class Cyanophyceae; order Chroococcales; family Microcystaceae; genus Microcystis; species Microcystis sp. M_OC_Ca_00000000_C217Col. Next base: position 4,168 of record NZ_SFBV01000328.1, on the reverse strand, counting down.
TCTGGGATTATCTAGTTAATTCTTTTTGGTTGATGGGTGGGGTGGGCAGCGGCGTTTTAATCATCGGTGTTGGCACCGCTTGGTTAATAACGATGTGTCAATTTCCCGGTCGTCAACAATTTCAATGGTTATTATTACTACCCCTTGCCGCTCCTGCCTATCTCTTGGCCTATACTTATACCAATATGATGGACTATTTTGGTCCGGTGCAGACGTTCTTAAGAAGTCTTCTTGGTTGGAATAGTGTCGAAGATTATTGGTTTCCTAATATCCGTTCTCTCTGGGGGGGGATTCTGATGTTAATACTGGTGCTTTATCCCTACGTTTATCTGTTAGCAAGGGTCGGTTTTTTAGAACAATCTGTCTGCACAGTGGAGGCAAGTCGCTCCTTGGGATGTAACCCTTGGCGCGGTTTTTTTACTGTCGCTTTACCCCTAGCAAGACCGGCAATTATGGCGGGATTGGCCCTAGCTTTAATGGAAACTCTGAACGATTTTGGTACGGTGCAGTATTTCGGCATTAATGCTTTTACCACGGGGATTTATAATACTTGGTTCGGTATGGGCGATCGTATAGCAGCGGGACAGTTATCAACAGTTTTAATGGTATTTATCCTCGTTTTAGTTTTCCTTGAACAATCCTCCCGTCGTCAAGCTCGTTACTATGAAATGACCAATCGTTTCCAGTCACCGACTAAGTACGAGCTAGGATTTGTTCGCAGTTTTTTGGCAATGATCTCCTGTTTTGTGCCGATATTTCTTGGGTTTATTGCCCCTGCTTTTTATCTAGCCTATCTAGCCTTTAATCATGCCCAAGAAACTTTTAATAATGACTTTTTTAGTCTGTCGGGAAACAGTTTTTTTCTGGCCAGTTTAAGCGCAATTATTGCGGTGGTTTTAGCTTTAATTCTCGCCTACGGGGAAAGACTTAATCCGAATAAAACTCTTAAGGGTTCTGTGCGGATTGCGGCCGCTGGTTATGCTATCCCCGGCATAGTTATCGCCGTGGGGGTTTTAATTCCTCTCGGTAAATTAGATAACTTTTTCAATCAGGGATTAAATATCAATTTAATTCTGAGCGGTACGATTTTCTGTTTGATTTTTGCCTATATTGTCCGCTTTTTAGCCGTAGCTTTTTCCACGTTAGAATCGAGTTTAAGTAAAATAAAACCTAGTTTAGATGATGCTTCCCGCAGCCTTGGCTATGGCACTGGTGCAACTTTAATTAAAGTGCATATTCCTCTTTTGTCGGGGGGATTATTGACGGCGGCTATGTTAGTTTTTGTCGATGTGATGAAGGAATTACCGGCTACTTTGGTGTTAAGACCTTTTAATTTTGATACCCTAGCGGTGCGCGTTTATCAATACGCCAGTGATGAACGTTTGGTGGAAGCGGCGGCACCGGCCCTGGCCATTGTCTTAGTGGGATTAATTCCGGTAATTTTTTTAAGTTGGCAAATTTCCCGACGGGCGATCGATTAAAGTGGTGGCCGATTCCTGGACAAGTTGGCGATCGGCCAGCAGCTTAGTTCTATAGTCTAGTACAAAATAATGTTACAGTTCTTGACAAGACTACTAGAGAGGGGGGGTGTCAGTGATAGGATTCCCTAAAACCCCTTTTCTTTATTTTTGTAGAGAGAACAAAATCCTATGACAGAACTTTCTGGAAAAGCTCCTAAGTTCGGTGGCAGCACGGGCGGTTTACTCGCCAAAGCCGATCTGGAAGAAAAGTACGCCATCACCTGGACAAGCAGCAAAGAACAAGTCTTTGAAATGCCCACCGGTGGCGCCGCTATCATGAACGAAGGCGAAAATCTCCTCTATTTGGCCCGCAAAGAACACGCGCTCGCTCTTGGTACCCAATTCCGGACGAAATTTAAGCCCAAAATCGAAGATTACAAAATCTATCGGATTTACCCCAGTGGTGAAGTGCAGTATCTCCACCCCGCTGATGGTGTCTTCCCCGAAAAAGTTAACGCCGGTCGTGAATTTTTCGGCAAAAAAGACCGCAATATCGGCAAAAACCCCGAACCAGCGACAATTAAGTTCTCTGGTGTCACTCCCTACGAAGCATAAATAATCCCTAAAATCGAGAGTGGGGAGTTAGATTTAGAAGCTATTTAGCCCCAAGATTTAACTTCTGACTCTCGATTTCTCTGATCGCAATCGGCTACAAGTGTTGTGCTATCCGTTTCTTGAACCATCAAAATATGATCTTCCCCGACTTTGATCGCTTTCGTCAACTCGCTGGCCAAGGTAACTTTATTCCTGTCTATCAAGAATGGATCGCTGACCTAGAAACACCCGTTTCGGCCTGGTATAAAGTTTGTGCCGATCAAGCCTACAATTTTTTATTAGAGTCGGTGGAAGGGGGCGAAACCTTGGGACGCTACAGCTTTTTAGGAGGCGATCCCGTCTGGGTATTAGAAGCACGGGGAAACACCACCACCCAGACTTTTCGCGATGGTTCTCAAGAGATTTTTTCGGGGGATCCTTTCGAGATTTTAACCCAATGTTTAGCCCCGATCGTGCCGGTTAAATTGCCGCAATTACCTGCGGGAATAGGGGGTTTATTTGGTTTTTGGGGTTATGAATTAATTAATTGGATTGAACCGCGAGTGCCTATTTATCCCGCTACGGATGCCGATCTACCGGATGGTATTTGGATGCAGGTGGATAATCTGATTATTTTCGATCAAGTTAAACGGAAAATCTGGGCGATCGCTTATGCCGATATTCGGGGTAATAATCCCGATTTAGCGGCCGCTTATCAAGCGGCCTGCGATCGAGTGACACAGTTAGTTCTGAAGTTACGATTACCCCTACCAACTAATGCCAAAACCCTGGAATTATTACCCGTTGGTCAGGGAAAAGAATTAGTCTATGAAAGCAATACAACTCAGGAAAAATTCTGTCAAAATGTCCTAAAAGCTAAGGATTACATCAAAGCGGGGGATATTTTTCAGGTGGTTATTTCCCAGCGTTTAAATGCCAATTATCAGGGTCATCCCTTCGATTTATATCGTTCCTTGCGTCTGATTAATCCTTCTCCCTACATGGCTTTTTATAACTTTAAGGATTGGCAAATTATTGGCTCTAGTCCTGAAGTGATGGTTAAGGCAGAACGGGACGAATTAGGTAAAATAAAGGCTACGGTCAGACCAATTGCTGGCACCCGTCGCCGGGGACAAAACTTCAGTGAAGACCAAGCTTTAGCAACGGATTTATTGCAAGATCCCAAAGAAATTGCCGAGCATATTATGTTAGTGGATTTGGGGAGAAATGATCTAGGCCGGGTGTGCGATCGAGGTACGGTTAAAGTGGATGAATTAATGATCATTGAACGTTATTCCCACGTTATGCACATTGTTAGTAATGTGGTGGGGTATTTAGCCACCAATAAAAGTGCTTGGGATTTATTAAAAGCTTGTTTTCCCGCGGGAACCGTCAGTGGGGCCCCGAAAATTCGTGCTATGGAAATTATTCATGAATTAGAACCCTGTCGTCGCGGTCCCTATTCAGGGGTTTATGGTTACTACGATTTCGAGGGACAGTTAAATAGTGCCATCACAATTCGCACTATGATTGTTCGTCCCCAAGGTAATCAAAATTATCTGGTTTCTGTGCAGGCGGGAGCAGGGTTAGTCGCTGATTCTGAGCCGGAGAAAGAGTATGAAGAAACCCTCAACAAAGCGAGGGGTTTATTGGAGGCAATTCGCTGTTTAAGTTAGATTTTTTAGCCCAGATCCAGTTAAGAGGATTTTGCCATGATTTCTGAGCAGGAATAGGGTTAACTAACTGGGGTTTGCGGCAAAAAGTTTTTCCTGGGGACAGGGTGTGGGGTGTGGTGCGATTCGTTGGCTAGAAACTAGACTACAGGTGCGGGTTAGTAATAACCTTAGTCCTGTCCTCTAGATGCCTAGAGTGACGGCATTTCCTGCTGCTTTAGACTTGGTACATCTGAGGTAGTGAGCGAGGAAAAAAAGCGGTATCTGATAGCCTAAATCAGAAACCCGTTGAGCCAGAACCTATGGATAGCCCTGGGGCGAAGATACGAATTAACCATCGTCAACACCCACGAGCCAAAAGGCTGACAGGCTCGAAACAAAAGTTAACAGAGTTGGGGCTGATAGCTCATACCACTATCAGTAAGGCATTCCCGTTACTCT
>NZ_SFBV01000327.1:0-19796 GCF_007095585.1 Microcystis sp. M_OC_Ca_00000000_C217Col | reverse complement strand
TCTTAAAATGATGTTGTCGCATAACATATTTAAAAGCATTTCGTAGTCAATCCACATTTTCAGGTTCACACAAAATTCTGTGACGATTGTATGTCACAACTGTAAAAAAATAAGTGGCTTTAGGTGTTTTTGCTCTACGGTATTGCATCAAGTTAGAATAACATTTATTGGATTGGTGTTTACGCAACTGGCGTTGGGTTTCGTGCCTCAACCCAACCTACCAAACTGTTTATTCTCTCCTTAAAAAAGTGATTTCTGCGTCATTATTCAGTAATAGATAAATGCTTTAAAATTTTAACAATTTGTTCTTCTGTGCGAGTTTTACGCTCAGATAATACTGCTAATTGATGATAATAATCTGCCTGAACTTCGTAAAAATTGGATTGGGCTGCCGCAATTCTGCCCAAGTATTGATATAGCTGGCCACGTTCTGCTCGTCGTTCTTCTCTATCTGCTGCGATCGCCTCTCGCTCAGTTGCCATTGCATCGGATAAAACCGCAATAGATTTGGCATTAGACTCAATTAGTTGTTTCAATTGATCATCAGTCATAAGCTAGTGTAGAACGTAGGTCGGGTTGAAGCATGAAACCCAACGCCCGCTCATGTTACGCTACCGCTAACCCATCCTACAAATAATTCTGCCTCCCTACTTACTAAATCTGTTGAGTATAGGTTACATATCAGGAGAGACAAAAGGCAATTTAAATGCGCGGGCAGCTTAGAACTTACCCGAACAAAAGCCCCCAGAAAACATCACTTTCTAGGGGTTTAATTACAATTGACGGAAAACAAACTTATAGGGAGGTTAACCTCCAGCCACAGCCGGAACGATACTGACTTCATCGCCATCTTTTAAGGGGGTTTGTGTCCCATCGAGGAAGCGAATATCTTCACTGTTGACGTAGAAATTTAAAAAGCGTCGGGGTGCGCCCTCTTCATCGCATAAGCGGGCCTTAATACCAGGGAAACTTGCTTCTAAGGATTCGATTAAACCACCGACACTACTAGCACTACACTCGATGGTAGCCTTATTTTCTGTAAATTTTTGCAGGGGAGTAGGAATGAGAACTTTTACAGCCATAGATATCAAGGAAAAAGTGGAAAGGACGGTAAGCTGCGCGCGAATTTAAATTGCTTGTGGAGATGAGGCAAGGGAATAATTGCCCCATCATCCCTGAGCATCAATTCTAGACGAGAACCTGTTGCCATTCGAGGCGTTCGAGGGTGCGGGAACGTTCTAGGGCCCGTTCAAAACTTTCTAATTTCGGTTCGATTAACAGGGGTTCACCGATATAACCCTGTACCGCTTCTTGGGTTTTTAGACCATTACCGGTGATATAAACGACCGTGGTTTCTTCGGGGTCGATTTTACCCGCTTCTACTAATTTTTTCAAGACAGCGATAGTCGTACCGCCCGCAGTTTCTGTGAAAATGCCTTCCGTTTCTGCCAAAAGTTTAATACCTTCGATAATTTCGGCATCGGTGACGGATTCAATATTACCGCCGGTTTTACGCGCAATATCAAGGGCATAAACACCATCGGCGGGATTACCAATAGCGATCGATTTGGCGATAGTATTAGGTTTAACTGGGGCGACAAAATCCCGTCCTTCCTTGAAAGCTTGGGCAATGGGGGAACAACCCTCCGCTTGAGCGCCACTAAAACGCACTGCTTTATCTGCCACCAAACCGACTTTGACGAATTCTTGGAAGCCTTTATAAATCTTGGTAAAGAGGGAACCACTGGCTAAAGGTGCGACAATATGGTCGGGGAGTTTCCAGCCTAATTGTTCAGCCACTTCAAAGCCTAAAGTTTTGGAACCTTCGGAATAGTAGGGACGCAGATTGATGTTGACAAAACCCCAACCGTAGGTATTGCCCACTTCTGAACAGAGACGGTTGACCTGATCGTAGTTGCCTTTGACTGCCATTACCGTGGGATTATAGATTAGGGTGCCAAGAATTTTACCCGCTTCTAAGTCGGAGGGAATGAAAACACAACAGTCTAAACCGGCGTGAGCGGCAATAGCGGCGGTGGAATTGGCCAGATTTCCCGTACTAGCACAGGAAACGGTGGTAAAACCTAATTCTTTGGCCCGGGTAAGGGCGACGGATACCACTCTATCTTTGAAGCTGAGAGTGGGCATATTGACGGCATCATTTTTAATGTAGAGATTTTTTAGACCCAAGCGCCGGGCTAAACGGTGGGATTTAACTAGGGGAGTCATACCCGTACCCACATCGATGGGATTTTCACTTTCCACCGGCAAAAAGGAACGATAGCGCCAGATGGAATTGGGACCTGCTTGAATGCTTTCTCTGGTAACGGTGCGACGGATGAGGTCGTAATCGTAGTCCACTTCTAGGGGGGCAAAGGTTTCTTCGCAGATATTCAGCGCTTTCAGAGGGTAAGAAGTCCCTCCTTCCTTAGAAACCAAGCGGGTAAAGGTGGGGATGAATTTTGAGGTTTTGATGTTTGTCGCTAGGGTCATGATTTTCCTGTCTTGCCGTCAACTGAATCTATAAGCATCCTATCACCGGCAAAATCTTGGTGTCAAATATACCCGACAAAAATAGTCGGGTATAAATTTATACAAAAAATAGGTGATATTCTGGGGAGCAGCAAGGGTTAAGGGGAGAGAGTTCGGCTGCCGTGTCAGGAAACTTCGGGGTAGTTTTAGGTCAAAAAAAGGACTAGGAGAAGGGATTTAAGTTTTTTAGGAGTATATAGGCTATTTACTGCCAATTTTATCGAAATAAGCTCTTATTTTTGTTTAAATAGCTTGAAAATGGCGTGATTAACTGCGTTTGCCAGAAAGTTTCTCGCTTTACTCAGGATGATTGTCAAGAAAAGTGACAAATTATGTGATTTTGTTGAGAAATAATAATTTTTTCTGGACTGCCCAATAAAATTGACCATTTCTGATTGAGAGAACGTAGGTTGGGTTGAAGCATGAAACCCAACGCCCTCGTCTCACACTTATCTGAAATGACTATAATTCATAATTCATAATTCCCAGTCTCCTTTTTAAGCTTGTTGTCATCATTCTCCTGAATCCTGACTACTGGCTCCTTACTCCTCACCTAACGGAAGATTTTTGATTTTTGCAAGAGATCTATTAGACATCTGCTTTTTGATAAAAAGTTAAGGTAGTATTGCCGTAGCGTTTTTGACGACAAATGGTTAAACCTTCTAGATTAATTGCTGGCCAAGATTTGGGATTATGTTCCACGGCAATTTCCCCCAGAGAATCTAATAAATTAGATTGAGAGATGGCAGTTAATACCGGTAAATATAACCCGCTTTCGTAGGGAGGATCAAAATAAATTAAATCAAAACTTTTCCCCGCTAAAGTGGCTAACTTTGTCAGTACATCCCCCCGAATTACTTGAAATTGCTGGTGAGAAGTTGCTAAATTGCGCCAATTTTCCTTAATAATTTCGCCAGCGCGTCCTGATTGTTCAATTCCAATTACTAGACTCGCACCTCGACATAAAGCTTCCGCACCCATCGAACCATTACCCGCACAAAGATCCAACCAACGACAGCCAGATAATTTCTGTTGCCAGATATTAAATAAAGCTTCTCGCACCCTTGCTGTAGTCGGACGGGTTAATTGTCCTGCTAGGGTTTTTATGGGACGATTGCCGTAAATTCTCATCGGTTAAAAGGCAAATTCAGTTAATCTTTTTTGTAATAAATCAGGAAAAAGGGCATAGTATCTTTGATTGAGAGGAGAAGGATGGGGGAGAGGCAATAAAGTCACTTTTTTTTGCTGTTTTAATCCCTGTTCATCGGTAGCGGTGAGGGTAACTAGCAGTTTTTTGGTAAAGCGTTCTTTATCAAGATAGAATTTATCTACTTCTTTGGGTTTACCGTAGGGTTCAAACCATTTAAAAGCTTCCGTGCCAAGGGTGATGATATGATCACCTTGCCAATAAAAAACGAGCAGTTTTTCTATAAATGGACGAAAACGATCTTTCACTTCCCCAGAATAAGCTTTATTACCAGGGGGTTTGTAGGGAACTGTATTAGTTAAGAAAATTCGATCGCACACCGATAATAGCTCTTGACGATCATGGGATTTTCTCCCCTGCCAAGCTTGAAAAAATCCCTCTCTTACCATTCTACCAGCAGCCCCGATCAAAGGTTGTCCTGCATACACTTCATCTCGTCCTAAATCCCGGCCAAAAAAGCATAACTGACTAGCAAGATTACCAGCATACAAAACTGGTTCAAAGGGGTCTTTTTTTGCCTCTTGGTAAATTAGGGTATCGATGGGAAAATCCTCTTTTTTTGCCTCTTGGTGTACCTGTTTAATTAGGGTTTTAATATCGGTCATTTCAGTTATCAGTTATCAGTTATCAGTTATCAGTCATCAGTCATCAGTTATCAGTTATCAGTTATCAGTTCACTGTTTACTGACCACTGAAAAAAGCTTCTCCCCACACCCCACACCCCACACCCCACACCCCACACCCTACACCCTACACCCTACACCCTACACCCCACACCCTACACCCCACACCCCAATTCACTCCTCGGTGCGATAGCCAAATTCTGCTAAAAGTGAGCGAGATTGTCGCCATTTCGGTTCTACCTTCACAAATAACTTTAAATATACCTCCCCAGCGATTAACTTTTGAATAGCCGATCGAGCGGAAGAGCCGATCGCTTTTAACATACTGCCATTTTTACCGATGACGATCCCTTTTTGGGAAGCTCGTTCCACGTTAATGGCGGCAAAAACCTTGGTTAAAGCGGGAGTTTCCTCGACGCGTTCAATCACCACCGCCACAGAATGGGGAATTTCCTGACGGGTTTGCAGTAAAATCTGTTCGCGGATTAATTCGCCCATAATAAACCTTTCCGGCTGATCGGTGACTAAATCGGGGGGATAGTAATAGGGACCGACTTCGAGGGAATCAGTTAACAGATTTTGCAGTTCTGCGATTCCCGTCCCCTCCAGTGCCGAAAATTTCAGCAGAGACCAGTTATTTTCCGCCGCTAAGGTGCGATAACTATCGTCGATAGGCTCCGGGTCTTCCGGTTGCTGATCGGCTTTATTTAGCCCTAAAATCGTGGGAGTTTGGTTTTTAGTCAGTAAATCGGCAATATAGCGATCGCCACCACCCAAAAAATTACTACTATCGACAACAAATAAAACTAAATCTACAGAATTTATGGCTTTTTCAGCATTTTTAACTAAAACTTTGCCCAATTCGTGATGGGGCTTGTGAATCCCGGGGGTATCGACAAAAATCATCTGGGAGTGCTCGCTGGTGACAATGCCGCGCAAACGGTTGCGGGTAGTTTGAGCGATGGGGGAAGTAATGGCGATTTTTTGTCCCACTAATTGATTCATCAGGGTGGATTTGCCCACATTAGGACGACCAATAATACCAATAAAACCCGATTTAAAACCAGTGGGTGCGATGGGAATTACTGCCGAATCGAGATTAACGGCTTGGGAGTTGATCAAATCGTTCATAATTAAAGAATATTACTTAAAAAATATTTTTACCCATGCAAAGGATAATTTTGTTCTTGTTAGTATTGATTCTAGGCTGTAGTAACCATTTAAAATTGTCTATGGCAGGAAATTTAAGCGATCGCTTAACTAATTATCCTCGCTGGATGACTAAACCAGTGGTTAGTTTTGCCAGTGGAGATTTAGTTTATCCCGATTGGATGGTAGGCAATTGGACTGTCACCAGTACCCTAATCGATTTAACCGCTCCTCTTGCTCCCCAGATTATCACACCTGGTTTTGAAAGTAATCGTCGTTACCTAGAACAATCGATCGAGTTTCCAGTGAGATTCATTGAGAAAGCTATGTCCAGACCGATAAATGCTGCCTTTTTATCCACCATTATCAGTAAACCATCAATTGTGGCCGATCGATCCTTTAATGGTTTAGCAATTAGTCGCGCCTATTTAGGTAATCAATCGGTATTATCGGTAAAAACTGACCCCAATAATCCCAATCGTCAGATTACCTTTTTACGGGGCGCTCATCAACTAATTTCCACGGTAATTGCCAGAAATAGCGAAACTCCTAGCCGAAATCAATTTATTGCCACAGAAATTAGTCAACAAATTTTCCGGGGAGAAACCAATACTTATCTTAATGAGGTGGAAACCACCACCTCCTATCAGTTATTATCTCCTAATAAAATTCTAGGCGATCAGGTGACAGCCATTTATCTTTCCCCCCAATCTCCTGATTATTTCCAAGCGCCGAATCGTCCTGTGGCTTTGTATCGTTATCGCTTACAATTGCTGAAAGATTAATAGAACTCCTGTAAAAATCAACAATCTTCCCTTAGATGAGGAGACAGGAGGAGAAAAAAGACAAGAGACAATCCTAGCCATAAAACCTAAGATTATGTCCAAAAGGAATTAAGAGAACTTTCCCGGACCTAGTTTTCGGACTTTATTGAAGGACTTGGGGACGATTTGCTTGAATACTCTTAATCCCTCCTACAGCAGATGTTATGGCCTTTTGTCAACGGGGAAGTTCAGTTATACTGCCTTTTACTCGGCCAAGAAAGCGAGGCTCCCACCGCCATTAATTGCTCAATGTGAGCTAAGTTTCTTTTTCTTGAATTGGTCTTTGATGGGTTTGTAGGTGGGGTTAATCGTCTAGTTGTTCAACCTTTTTAAACACACTATTTCTCTGAGGTAATGTTATGACTATTATCATAGGTATAGGTTCTTCTGCAGCAGGATTAAGCACTTATCTTGCGACTTTAGCTTATCATCAAAAACATCAGGTAAAATCTAAAAAGGTTTTATCTTGTCAAGTAACACCGAGTAATCCGTCTGCAAGAAACTTGAGTTATAAGGCAGAAAACATTTTAAAAAAGCAATTGATGTTAGACGTAACACAATTTGAAGGTAGCTTTTGCTATCATCCTTTCTATCGTTTTACTATTACTCTGGAAATAAAAGGATTATTTTGGGCTAAAAATACAGAAGAAGTTTCATTTGATATCTACGATATGCCAGATAGTCTCTTGAGAGATATTAGAAAGTTTTCATCATCTCATAGCTTCACAGAATATTATGATGATTTATTTAGTGATATAGGTGGATATTTCTTACCAATAGATGGAACATCTCATCGAGAAGATGAGGTATATGCTAAGTCTTTAGAAAAATTTACTACAGATTTAACACAGCGTAACCCTCAAGGTTGTCGTATCGCTTTTACTGTCACGAAATGTGATTTATCAGAACTTTGGGTTAATCGAGATTATCCTCGTGGTCTGGTGCAAAGACGCTTTCCTAAAATGTATGCAATCCTAGAAAATTGGACTCAGGAGGACAAGGGAAAAGTTGAATATTTTACCACTTCATCCTTCGGAGTATTTGGTAAATATTGTGAACCAAATTCAATTATTCAATCAAAAAGTAAAGAGGGAACATTGGCCGTGATTAGAAATCCTCAAGAATGGCAACCTTTTGGCCTAATTGAACCCTTATATTGGTTATGTACGGGTAAAATGCTATAATTATTGTAGGAAAAATTAATATTGCTTGCCCAAAAAATTATTGAGTGATTCGGGAAAGTCTGAAAATGAAACGCTATCAACTTCTTCAAGAAAAACGAGAGAATATTATAAAAATTGCTCGAAAGCATGGAGCATTTAATATTCTAATATTTGGATCAGTTGCCAGAGGAGAAGACAGCAATGACAGTGATATTGACTTTTTAGTAGAAATGGAACAAGGGCGCAACTTATTAGATAGAATTGGTTTAATTCAAGACTTAGAAGATTATTTAGGCTGTAAGGTTGATGTGGCTACTATTAACAGTTTACGAGATTGTTTTCGGGAAAGAATCATGAAAGAGGTGATTCCTTTATGAAGGATGACTTGATTTATTTAGGTGATATTTTAGATAGAATTGAACGAATCGAATCTTATACACAGGAGGGAAAAGACAGATTCTATCAATCTTTATTAATTCAAGATGCTGTGATTCGCTGTTTTGAAGTCATTGGAGAAGCTGTTAAACAACTCTCTCCTGAGATCAGAAAAAAATATCCTGAAATTACTTGGCGTAAAATTGCAGGGTTTCGAGATATTTTAATCCATAGCTACACGGGAATCAATGTAGATGAAGCTTGGGGAGTTATTAAAGATAATTTACCTAAATTAAAACAACAAATTCAGCAAATTATTGCTAATGAAAATAATTAAAATCAGTTGACAACATGGAGGTAAGACCTAAGCGATTAGGCATTTTTTTGGTCAAGTATCAAACCCATTCAGCCACTATCCTTAAAAAGATAGCGTGGTGAGGATGTCAAAGAATCATCAAAAATAGCAGCGGTTGCCCCCTAGTTCTATAATCAGATCACGGCTAATTTGATTGGCTATCGATCCTATTCATGTCTATCTCCCCACCCCGTTCAGGTTACACTTTACCGGTTTTTGCCTGTGCCAGTGCGATCGCATCTCTCCAGCATCTCCACGGCGAAAATGAGCTAAATTCCGTTACTTTTAATCTTTTAGAACCGCCAGAAACCGTTACTATTGCCATCGAACAAGTTGCCCGACTGAACCCCGATGCTGCCCTAGCCATCACCCGCAGCGATCCGGGGGATAATTTAGATTTAACTAGAAATACCCCTATATGGGCGTTAGTAGAAATAAAGACGGGTAATCAAGAGATAGAGATTCAAGGCGGCGAAGGAATCGGCATCCAGGTTGATAATAGCGGAAAATCAGCTATCTATAGTTATGCCCAGCGTCTCCTGCAAGAAAACCTCAGACCCCTGTTACTGCCCCAAGAAAGCCTCAAAGTGACGATTATCCTTCCAGAAGGCAAAAAACTGGCCACAAGGACTTCTAACGCCGCTTTTGGGGTGGTAGAGGGGTTATCTTTGTTGGGTACCACTGGCATTTCCCAACCCCTGAGCGCTCCCGGACAGTTGGAAATCTTTCGCGAGCAATTAAAAAATTTATCCCGTCGTTTTGATCGCTTGGTGTTTTGTATCGGGGAAAATGGCTTAGATTTAGCCCCTCAAATGGGTATTAATCCTGATATTTTGGTAAAAACAGCCAATTGGATCGGGCCGATGTTATTAGAGGCACAATTACAGGGAATCTCTGAAATTCTTTTGTTTGGTTATCACGGTAAATTAATTAAACTTGCCGGGGGAATCTTTCAGACTCACCATCATCTCGCCGATGGTCGTCGGGAAATTCTTACCGCCTACGCCGCTAAAATGGGTTTAGCTACCCCCCATCTCCAGCAAATTTTTGACAGTAGCACCAGCGAAAACGGTCTGGAATATCTGCGTCAATTAGACCGGCAAACGGGCGATAATTGGGTGGAACGCATCTATGGAGAAATGGCTAATACGATTGATCGCCGTTGCCAAGAATACGTTTATAACCACAGTAACGGTCATCTTGGGGTCGGTTGTATTTTATTCGATCGCTCTCGTTCTTTGATCAGCAAAAGCGAAAATGGCCTTAAATTTTTGCAGAATCTACAAGTTACCCCCTAGTGACCGTGCTATGATCGTGGGACTATTTAGGGCTTGCTGAAAAAGCGATGAAGACGCAAGGTTTTGAACGACGATTCTCTCAAAATCTTGCACCTGTTTCGCTCGTAAAGCCCCAAAACCCTTACTTTGCCTACATTTCACATTTATTCAGCAAGCCCTATTTAGTCTTAAAAAATGAAACTAATAAGGCGATACTATTGTAGCTTATTTCCAGAACAATAGCCGATTTAGTTTACAAAACTTTAACCTTTTCCTGCCAGTTTCTTTTTTTGATCGCAGTGACAACTCAAACCCCCCTTCCTACCCCTCAAGAGACTTTGCCCTCAGAGTCCTTCACTAATAGCCTTAATCGTCAAATAATCATCATTCTTGACTTTGGCTCCCAGTATTCTGAATTAATCGCCCGCAGAATCCGGGAAACGAACGTTTACTCCGAAGTTCTCTCCTATCGTACCAGTGCCGAACAATTGGCCCAAATCAACCCGAAAGGAATAATTCTTTCGGGCGGTCCCAATTCCGTCTATGATCCTGGAGCGCCTCACTGTGATGCCGAAATTTGGAATTTAGGTGTACCCATCCTCGGAGTTTGCTATGGGATGCAGTTGATGGTACAGCAGTTAGGAGGTAGGGTGGAACGGGCAAAACGGGCCGAATACGGCAAAGCATCCCTATTTATCAACGATCCTACCGATTTATTAACCAATGTCGAGGACGGTTCCACCGCTTGGATGAGTCACGGGGATTCCTGCGTGGAATTGCCTGCGGGTTTTGAAATTCTCGCTCATACCGATAATACCGATTGTGCGGCCATTGCCGATCACGAGAAAAAACTCTTTGGAGTGCAGTTTCACCCGGAAGTTGTCCATTCTGTGGGAGGAATCGCCTTAATTCGCAATTTCGTCTATCATATCTGCAAATGCGAACCCACTTGGACTACGGAAGCTTTTGTCGAGGAATCGATCCGAGAAATTAGGGCAAAAGTGGGCGATAAGCGAGTTTTATTGGCTTTATCCGGCGGTGTGGACTCCTCTACCTTAGCATTCCTCTTGCATCGAGCGATCGGTGATCAACTAACCTGTATGTTTATCGATCAGGGATTCATGCGTAAGGGTGAACCAGAACGATTAATGCAGATATTTAACGAGCAATTCCATATCGGAGTCCAGTATGTCAACGCTAGAAAGCGATTTTTAGCGCAGGTTGCCGGTGTCACCGATCCCGAGGAAAAGCGCCGTCGTATCGGCCATGAATTTATTCAGGTGTTTGAAGAAGAATCAAATCGTTTGGGACCCTTTGATTATCTGGCCCAAGGAACTTTATATCCCGATGTGATTGAATCGGCCGATAGTAATGTGGATCCCAAAACCGGGGAAAGAGTCGCGGTTAAAATTAAAAGTCATCATAACGTTGGTGGACTGCCGAAAAATCTCCGGTTTAAATTAGTCGAACCCCTGCGAAAATTATTTAAGGATGAGGTGAGAAAATTAGGACGATCGATCGGTCTTCCAGAAGAAATTGTTCGTCGTCAACCTTTCCCCGGCCCTGGTTTAGCGATTCGCATTTTAGGGGAAGTCACCGCAGATAAATTAAATATTTTGCGCGATGCAGATTGGGTAGTGCGCGACGAGATTAATAAGCAGGGAATGTATCACGATTTCTGGCAAGCTTTCGCGGTTTTATTGCCTGTCCGCAGTGTGGGAGTAATGGGAGATCAACGTACCTACGCTTATCCTATTGTCCTACGTTTAGTCAGCAGTGAAGACGGAATGACTGCCGATTGGTCGCGGGTTCCCTATGATTTATTGGAGACAATTTCTAATCGCATTGTCAATGAAGTTAAGGGAGTTAACCGCGTGGTTTATGATATTACTTCTAAGCCCCCCGGAACTATAGAATGGGAGTAGTATTGAATTATTGATTGATTATTAGTCCCGTCCAAATATTGGGGCGGGATTTTTGCAGAATAGACAATTGAGGAGATTAATTACTACCATGGCACAGTTAGAGATGTGGGAAGAAATAGAAGCGGTGGATTTTGCCGGAGAAGAAGATATTGCAGGAGAATCAGCAAACCAAAAAAAGCTACAACTCAAAGAAATCTCCGACACTGTTGTTGCCAGCAGTGATTGGACTACCGCAACGATCCGCGATCAATTAATTCGAGAAAATATTCAACTCAATCCGCGCTTTCAAAGACGAGATGCTTGGAATATTACTCGTAAAAGTCGATTTATTGAATCCCTAATTCTAGGGTTTCCAGTCCCACAGATTGTCTTAGCTACTAATAACAAGGAAAAAGGGAAATTTATCGTTCTTGATGGCAAACAACGCCTACTAACAATTTTACAGTTTTATGGTGACAGTGACACACCTAATAATAGTTTTACTTTAAAAGATTTAGAATTTCTAGATAATCTCAATGGCTGCCAATATCAAGATCTAAAAAATGACTTCAATTTAAATGATTTCTTAGACCAACTGGATAATCAAACTATCCGCACGATTGTTATCCGTAATTGGAAAACGGAGAGTTTCCTCCATAAAATTTTTCTGCGTCTCAATGTGGAAAATACCCCTTTGTCTTCTCAAGAATTAAGACAAGCATTACACCCAGGAGGTTTTATTAATTTTTTAGATGATCGAGCGATCGAAAGTCAAGCATTAAAGAAAATATTTAAATCTTCCTATCCCGATTTCCGGATGCGCGACACTGATATATTATTGCGTTATGTAGCTTTTCATTATTATTTATCCGATTATCGCGGTGATCTTAAAAAATTTCTTGATAATGCTTGTGTTTCGCTTAATGCTCGATGGGATCAAAACTCAGAAGAAATCAAAAATATTATTGATCAATTTGAAAAAGCTGTCCAGACAACGATTAATATTTTTGGAGAGAAAAACTTTTCCCGTCTCTGGCTGCCTGAATCGGCAACTTATCGAAGTCAGTTCAATCGAGCAATTTTAGATGTGATGGTTTTTTACTTTTGCGATGATCTAATGAGAGCAGCTGCCGAGACAAACAAAGAACAGGTAGAAGAAGCATTTAAAAGTTTATGTCGTACTGCCGTTGATCGATTTAAAAATGCTGTATTAATTAGTACAAATACTAAACAATCAACCTATGATCGTTTTCATTTATGGGGTCAAGCTTTATCAGAAGTATTAGATATTAACTTCAATATTCCTCAGATGGAAGACAATCGTATTATTTTTAAGGGGTTAAGATAGTTGTTTTTTTACTATGCCGAAATCTCTAAGATTTAGACAACTAACCAAAGAATTAAATCGACTCAAAAAACAATTCCTACCTCGTAAATTCAGCGAGATAAATGACTATTCTGAAAGACAATTAGCTTTAACTTTTGCCTATCGAGTTTTTGCTCATGCTGAGATTGAATCTTATCTTGAAGATCGAGTTTGGGATACAGTACAGACAGCAAAAAATATCTGGGATAATCAAGGTAAAGCTGGTCGAGTTTTGTTATGTGTAATCGCTTTTTCTGGTCAAGAAATGGAAAATCCTCCCGATACCATTACTCCTCTTAAAGGTAACAAAAATGTCTCCCTAGACAAACTGAAAATAACTAAAAAAATTGACATAGCGATTAGATGTTTTAAATCAGTTATCGATCAAAATCATGGGATTAAAGAAACTAACCTATTAAAATTACTCTTACCAATCGGCATCGATAGTGATGACTTAGATAAAGTTTGGTTAGCCAATATGAATACTTTTGGAGAAGAACGCGGTGAAATCGCTCATTCTTCGGCAATAAAAACTAAACAACCGCCTAACCCTGCCGACGAATTAGAGAGAGTTAAACAAATTATTCAAGAATTAGAGAAAGTCGATCAATTGATTACTAACTTGCTTAAGTAATTGCCCTCTTAATAAAATTTAAAGTGTTAATTATATCAGAAATACAGTATAATAAAAGGCAGAGAATAGAGAGCTAATCATCAAAGTGAAACATAGACCAATTGCGATCGATTTATTTGCCGGCTGCGGTGGGATGTCCCTTGGTCTAGAAGCGGCGGGATTTGATATTGCTGTAGCGGTGGAGTTTGATGCAGTCCATTCCTTGGTTCATCATTTTAACTTTCCCTATTGTCAAACTATCTGCCGGGATATAGCCAAAGTAACAAGTAGAGAAATATGGGAATTATTAAAACTAAAAGGCTATGCCACCGATGTTAGTTTAATTGCTGGTGGACCCCCCTGCCAAGGTTTTTCATTGATTGGTAAACGACAAATAGATGATCCTAGAAATTCTCTTGTATTTGAATATCTGCGGATTGTAGGGGAAATTAAACCCAAGTATTTTATCTTTGAAAATGTCCCCGGCATGGCTACGGGTAAACACAAACAATTTTTAGAGGAGTTAATCTCTGAATTTGAAGCTATTGGCTATACAATTAATCAGCCAATTAAAATCCTTGATGCCAGTGAATACGGGGCCCCACAAAAGCGCAGAAGATTAATCTTAATTGGTAGTCGAAAAGACGTGACGATGGCTAAATATCCTTTGACAAAGACCGTCGATTTAAACCCAGCCAAAAAATCAGCTTTTACCAGCGTCTATGATGCGATTTCAGATTTAGAATTAATACCAGCCTTTATCGATACTGATTTAGGCATACCCGCATCAAAATTAGATTATAGTGGTAAGAGGAAAAAATATTCAGTGCAGCCAAGGGATATTTTTAAACTTTGCCATCAAAGAACAGTAGATATAAAAATCTATGGACATATAGGCTCAGTTCATACCCAAAGATCAATTGATAGATTTATCTTAACCGAACCGGGTACAGTGGAACCAAAAAGTCGCTTTTTCAAGCTTTCTCCTACTGGTTTATGTAACACTCTCCGGGCCGGAACTAATAGTGACAAAGGAGCCTATACTGCTCCTAGACCCATTCACTATTCTATTCCTCGTTGTATTACTGTACGAGAAGCCGCCAGATTACATACATTCCCCGATTGGTTTCAGTTTCACCGCACAATATGGCATGGTTTTCGTGAGATTGGTAATGCGGTTATTCCGCTATTATCGAAAGAACTTGGCTCTTCTGTGATGGGAGCAATGAATATTAATACCGCTAATCTCAACCGAGTTATTTTAGAAAAAATGCCCGAAGACTTATTGCTATATAATATGTCTCAGGCATCAAACTATTGGGGAATCCCTGACGATGTTATCCCGAAAAGAAAACGAGGTGTCTCTCAGAGACAGTACGATTAACTGCCTATCGAACTTTAAAAACCTGCTCCCATCTTCTCACTCCCCCTAGACTTTTTCAACAGAATTTACTATCATTTTTATTATTCAGGAACCGTCCACCAAGCGAGAGCAAAAGCTTGTTCTTTCTCATTAACTTGTTGACGATATTGAACCCGAATTTTATAGTTTCCAGAGATGGGGACAGGACAAAAAATATGCTCTAAACTATCACTATCACTCAGGGAAGCACAGGTGTATTTAGCATTATTATCCTCCTGGGCAGGTAAAAGATAAACATCTAAATTATTCAGTCCGAGATCCTGGAAACTTTCATCGATATCATAGAGATTATTGCGATTAGTATCGATTAGTTCTACCAAACGATCCCAAGCTAAAGTTATCGAAACAAAACTATTAGCTTTTAATGGCTTCTCTAGGGCATAATCTTGATAACTATTAGCGGTAACTGTAGCGTAATCCCAACCAATGGCAGGAATAGATTCTGTGGCTGACCATTGACCATTACTAAACTGTTGGTAGGTGCGAAAAGTGTTAAGATGTCCCGTCCCCATCTGCATATCTAAAGGAATTTTCGGGTCTTTATAAGCATCGGAGTCTAACCAAGTTTTTTGATCCTTAGTTAAGACTGTCCGTCTCATACCTAACCGTAAACCATCCCCCGTATCTTTAATTTTATCGGCAGCATTAAGCATGACTGCCTTCATCACTTGATGATGACGAGAATCGACACTCCAATGGGGATTTTTTTGATTAATTTGTTGATCGCCGTATTCTTGTAAAAGTGCCACCGATGCCGTAATATGAGGGGCGGCGAAACTGGTGCCACTAACAGTATTTAATTTACCTTTGAGGTCATAAAGCTCTATTTTATTGCCAGGGGCAACTAAATTAATTGAGCGCCGCGAACCATCATTAATTTCCCGTTTAATTAAACTGCGACCAATACCCACCGGCAAAGCACTAATATTAGCAAAATCAACTTTAGTGAATTTTCCTTCTCTTTTGGCTGTATAAGCGGTAGTAATGCCGTTAAAATGATCGGTGGGAATGGGAATTCCTCCCTTACCTTGATTACCAGCAATTACATAAAGAACATCATCAACTCGCGATGACCAATCAACACATTGAGTTAATAAAGCTTGACCATCTAATTTTGGTTCCTGTCGTTGATCTCTTTGCAAAGATTCCCCAAAACTAAAGTTAATCGCGCGGACATCACCGCTATTTTGTCGGGCAATATTTTGACTAGCAAGACATTCTTCCGGTTGTCCACCGCGTCGCAAAGAACCCACCGCCCCCGAATATAATCTCGCTTTTGGGGCCACTCCGGGGATTTTTTTATCATCACTGACCATCACCGTTGCCACCATAGCGGCGTGATTATCTAGATAGGTGTTGGGTTTGGCAATTTGATTGCGAAAAAAAACACCAGCTAATTTATAGGGAGGCTGCCAAGCTGCCACTTTATCATAACCGAACTGCGCCGGTCGGCCGATTTCCACTTGACCGATGGCAATTTTTCGCCCTAATAAATTATAGGGTTCCGCCCGCAAGCGATCAGCATAAATTCCCTGTTCACCGATGGAATTAGAAAGAACCAGGGAAGGAAGCAGAATTATCGTTACCACTAACCCGACGACAAACCAAAACCCTCTTTTCATCATCAGCAATCCTGCGGTGATAAGGTGATACCAATCCATTCTAAGACAGAAATCTCAGGAGTGAATCTCACATTTGCAGAAATACCGACAATCAGCAATTATTAGTAACTCTTAAATTATTACAGATATATCAGCAGCTGGCTGTAAGCATCCCACCGAAAAGCTAATGCGCTCCGGGGTTTGGGGGCGGCGCCACGCCCCCAACGGGGGGTTTGGGTAGGGTTGATTCATGAATCAACCCTACGATGAATCAACCCTACGATGAATCAACCCTAGGATGAATCAACCCTAGGGGTTTGGGGGGTAGAACCCCCCAAAAGCTTGGATTGAGTGATAAAATCGAAAGTAATGCCCGACTTTAGCAGAGAGTTTCCCCTTAAAAATCCCAGATTTACAAAAATGAGATACACCCAATCTCAGAAAATACCAGAATCTCTTTTTTGGCTAGGCGGGATGGTAATAAAAAGCCACTGCCAAGATTAAATAGGTGGCTAGTAATAGGGTTCCATCTAACCAATTGGAACGACCGGTAAAGCTGATTAAATTAGTAACAATCACCGCTACAATCAAAGCCACCACGTTAAAGGGATTAAAATTTAAATCCATCGGCTGCTGCCAAAATTGACCGATAAAAACTAATAAAGGTGCCACGAATAAAGCCACCAATAAACTATCACCCATAGCCACGGAAACCGTTAAATCCATCTGATTTTTTAGGGCTAATTGAGTGACGGTAACTATTCCAGAAACATCGCTAATTAAAGGAATGAAAATCACCCCGATAAAGAGAGGAGTGAGATTAAATCCTTCCATCACCGATTCCACTACATCAACAAATAAATCCGACTCATAAGCTACAGCTACGGTGGAAGTAAGCAGCACAAGTAACCAAATCCAGACTTGAGCTTTTTCTTCCTCACTAACCTGATTGTCAGGGGTATTTTCATTACTTAATCCCACTTCGTAGAGATAGCTATGGGTTTTGAGGGAAAATAATAAAGTTAACCCGTAAACTATTAATAAAACCGTGGCGGTGACTAGGGAAAGACTGAGAATATCGGCAACTTCCACCACGTTAGAAGTATATATTACCAAAGTTGGTAAAGCGATCGCTATTACTGCTAAAGTCATGGAAGAACCATTTACCCGCGCTAAAATCGGTTTAAATTCCTGCTCTTTGTAGCGAATTCCTCCCGTGAGCATTCCCATGCCCATAAATAATAATAAGTCGCTGAGAATACTACCGGTAATACTGGCTTGTACGATGTCCACCAAGCCTTTTTTTAGGGCAATTAAGGCAATAACTAAAGTGGTAGTATTGCCGAAGATAGCATTAACTAATCCTCCCAAAGTTGGCCCGGTGACTACGGCAACTCTTTCCACGGCCGTACTTAACCAAATTGACAGGGGAATGATCGATAAAGCGGCAGTGATAAAAATAGCTTGATCTCCCCAATTAAGACGACTAGCGACCACCGATAGGGGAATAAATAATAGGAAAGCAAAGGAGACAATTTTTCTTAAATTCATGGGTTATTAATGGCAATTTCTCCCACCATTCCCGCTTCAGCATGACCTGGAATAGTACAGATTAATTTATACTTACCGGTTTTGAGGGGAACTATTACCCATTCTGCCTGTGCATTAGGTTTTAATTCTAGTTCGTGAATCGCCCCTTTAATCTCCACTTTTCCCGCTTCAACTTTCTGCGTCCAACTAGCATCGGCGAAGTCTTTAGCGGTAAAATAATGTTTAGTGGGACTGGGATTATCGAGGATTAATTTGTATTTTTGTCCAGCAATAAAGTCTAATTGACTAGGAAAGAATTTTAATTCTCCTTGCCCGGAGCCTAGACTAATTTTAACTTCTAGAGGGGCGGACCCGGCGAAGGCGGGAAAAGTTACTAACCAACAACTAATTAAAACTATTACTAATGCCACAAATTTTTGATAGATATACTGGCCAGCGAAGTAGGGATTAGAATTCATTTTGCTCCTCCAGCTGATAATAGAGAAAATCTGGCGGCTTTGACGATAATTTTACAACAAGTGGTGATTCCTAAGTGAGTGGGTGGAATTAAATATAAAATGAACGTAGGTTGGGTTGGGTTGAAGCATGAAACCCAACGCCCGCTCATGTTACGCTACTGCTAACCCATCCTACAAATAATTGTGCCTCTCTACTTACCGGCTCTTTTCCCTTCTATCCCTTAAAAGTCCCTTGGTCATGGTTAAAACCGCGGGACTTCTAGCCACTGTCAGTTAAATCGACAAAATTAATCTAAGCTATCGGGAGAATGGGGATAAAGTTGTTCTGCTTCCGGACAATCTTCCGAGACATTAATATCAGGATTCGTCCGCGACACCGATGCCAGTTTTCTGCTCACCGCACCGATACTTTCTAAACGCACCATTTCTTCCCAAGAACTAATCTCGTCTTCTTCTTCTGTTTCGTAGCGAATGGTGACGAGATCGCTTTCTAGATCGACAATACGGGCATTATCGATCCATCTTTGCTGATCGCGCAAGAAAATGCAGACTTCCTGACCATCCATACAGAATTGATAAATCTTGCGGTGTAACATAAATTGCTCCTAAACAGCTTCTTTTGTTGGATTCAACTAACGGGAAGTGACAAAATGCCAATCTCAGCAATAGCTCAAGAATTCCCGTGGGTAACACAAAAGGGAGAAAAATTCCGCTAGTAGTGGCAAGAATGGGAAAGGAAAGTCAGGTTTCCAGTTTGGGGCTACGTTCTTCAAAGACATCGATTCGATTAATAGACGGCCTCGGCGATTCACTAAAAAATCGCCCTTATAGAGTCATTGTGACATAAATTTTCACTTCCTAACAGTATTCCTGGATGGAATCGGGAATGAGGTTTAGGGATGAGGTTATGCCATTTTTCTTTATTCATGGCAGGTATCCTACTCCCCTCTTGCGCCCCTCCACCCCCCACATCGGTAGGGCAGGGGGAGTTTGGGGGTGAGGGCAATTAACCATATCTGCCATTACTTTTGAACAATGCTATCAGTACCGTCCCCTTTCCAACCCCGAAAAATAGCTATAGACGCTCTGCCATCTTGGCAAGTCATGGGGCATCGCTCGCCACTTGATTCCGTTGGCCGATAAATAAGTGGGTGGGTGGAATTAAATATAAGATGAACGTAGCGACTGTCTTGATTGTCAAGGGGTAACTCAAAAAACAATCAAGGAGTTGCTGTCGAACCTAAAATCTCAAGCCAGAAAAAAGCGCAGCAAAAACTAAGTCGCTCAGGTTAAACCAAAGCAAGCGCAACCCTTGATCAGAGATAACAAAAAGTGTGAATCTCTAGGAACAAGGTGGTAAATTGTCAGCAAGCTG
>NZ_SFBV01000326.1:0-14738 GCF_007095585.1 Microcystis sp. M_OC_Ca_00000000_C217Col | reverse complement strand
AACCAAGCGGTGCGAGAATTGTTAGAATTACCTCAAGGTAATGCTTTTCGGGAAAATGTCCTGGAATTATTGATTAGTTGGCGGGTTACTATGGAAATAAATAACATCCTAGAAACTGAAGATAGAGAGGTGTTTATGACCTTATCTCAAACCTATCAGGAATGGAAGGAAGCAACTAAACAGGAAGGAATCGAACAAGGACTAGAACAAGGACTAGAGCGCGGACTAGAGCGAGGACTAGAGCGAGGAAAACTAGAGGCTAAACTGGAATCTATTCCCCGTTTGCTTGCTTTGGGTTTAAGTGTGGAACAAATCGCTCAAGCTTTGGATTTAAACTTAGAACAAGTCCGACAAGCGGCGCGAGAGTAAAGGTGGAGAGTTAAAACGCAAAAATGCCACAATGGATAAAATAGGCATTTTCTGACTAACTGACATCTTCTATGAGTAACCACCTAAGCGGAAGCGAGATTCGCCAGCGATTTTTAGACTTTTTTGCGGCCAGAAACCATAAAATTCTCCCTAGTGCCTCTCTAGTCCCAGAAGACCCCACCGTTTTGCTGACTATTGCGGGAATGCTCCCTTTTAAACCGATTTTCTTAGGGCAAAAGACCCCAGAATTTCCCCGCGCTACCACTTCCCAAAAATGTATTCGCACCAACGATATCGAAAATGTCGGCCGGACTGCTAGACACCATACTTTTTTTGAGATGTTGGGCAATTTTAGCTTTGGTGATTATTTTAAAGAACAAGCGATCGCTTGGGCCTGGGAATTGTCCACAGAAGTTTTTAACCTTCCCCCCGAAAGATTAGTCGTTAGTGTCTTTAGGGAGGATGAGGAAGCTTTCGCTATCTGGCGCGATAAAATCGGTATTCCTGCCCATCGTATCCAAAAAATGGGCGAAGAGGATAACTTTTGGGTATCGGGTCCCACGGGTCCCTGTGGTCCCTGTTCGGAAATTTACTACGATTTTCACCCCGAATTAGGGGATAAAACCATCGATTTAGAGGATGATAGCCGTTTTATCGAGTTTTATAACCTCGTCTTCATGCAGTATAACCGCGACGCGGATGGCAATCTGACACCCCTAGCGAATAAAAACATCGATACGGGGATGGGTTTGGAACGGATGGCGCAAATCCTGCAAAAAGTCGCCAATAACTACGAAACTGACCTAATTTTCCCGATTATCGCCGAAGCAGCCCGGTTAGCAGCCATAGACTACCAGAAAGCGGACGAAAAAACGAAAGTTTCCCTAAAAGTCATCGGTGATCATGTGCGCTCGGTAGTACATATGATAGCGGATGGTATCTCAGCATCGAATAATGACAGAGGTTACGTCCTGCGTCGTCTGATTCGGAGAGTAGTACGACACGGGCGTTTAATCGGTATTGAAGGTCAATTTATCACCAAAGTGGCGGAAATTGCGATCGCTCTTTCCGAGTCCGTCTATGGCAATGTTCGGGAACGAGAAACGGTGATCAAGGCAGAATTAGAGCGAGAAGAAGCGAGATTTTTAGAAACCCTAGAAAGAGGCGAGAAACTGCTCGAATCGATTCTAGAAAAAGAAAAAAGCCAGATTTCGGGAGTCGATGCCTTTACCCTTTATGATACCTATGGCTTCCCCCTCGAACTCACTCAAGAAATCGCTGAGGAGCAGGGTTTAAGCGTCGATACGGCGGGTTTCGAGCAGGAAATGAAAAAACAGCAGCAAAGATCAAAAGCCGCCCACGAAACCATAGATTTGACGGTACAGGGTAGTTTAGATAAGCTGGCGGAACATATTCACCCGACGGAATTTCTCGGTTATACGGATTTGCAAGCAACCGCAACAGTAACGGCGGTTTTAGTCGCTGGGAAAACGGTGGAATCGGCCGCAGCAGGCACTGAAGTGCAGGTAGTTCTCGATCAAACTCCTTTTTATGCCGAATCGGGTGGACAAATCGGTGATAAGGGTTATTTAACCGGCGATAATCTGCTTATCCGCGTTGAGGATGTGCAGAAAGAATCGGGGATTTTTATCCATTTTGGTCGGATTGAGCGGGGAATTGTCACCACCGGCGATACAATTAATGCACAGATTGACCGTTCCTGTCGTCGTCGCGCTCAAGCTAATCATACCGCCACCCATCTGCTACAATCGGCATTGAAAAAGCTTGTCGATGCTGGGATTTCCCAAGCAGGTTCCCTCGTTAGTTTTGAGCGCCTCCGTTTTGATTTTAACTGTCCTCGTCCCCTGACTAGCGCTGAATTGCAACAGGTGGAAGAACAGATTAACACTTGGATTGCCGAAGCGCATGACACCCAGATAGCAGTGATGGGATTGGAAGAAGCGAAGCAGAAGGGAGCTATTGCCATGTTTGGCGAGAAATACGGCTCAGAAGTGCGAGTTATTGATATTCCTAGCGTTTCTATGGAATTATGCGGGGGAACTCACGTTAAAAATACCGCCGAGATCGGTTTATTTAAAATCATCTCCGAGACGGGAATCGCCGCGGGAATTCGTCGCATCGAAGCGGTGGCTGGCCCTGCCGTGTTAGCATACCTGAATGAACGGGATCAGGTGGTGCGGGATTTGTGCGATCGCTTTAAGGTCAAACCTCCGGAAATTCCCGATCGCATTACGGCCCTACAATCGGAGTTAAAGGGGACACAAAAGCAGTTAGAAGCGGTTAAACAGGAGTTGGCACTAAATAAATCGGATGCTTTGCTATCTCAAGCTGAATCTATCGGCGAATTTAAGCTATTAGTCGCTTCTTTGGGCGATATTGATGCTAATGCTTTGATGGCCGCAGCCGAAAGACTACAGCAAAAATTAGGGGAAGGGGCGGTGATTTTGGCCTCGACTCCCGCAGCTGATAAAGTGAGTTTAGTGGCCGCTTTTAGTCCCCGGGTGATTAAAGATAAGGGTTTACAAGCGGGTAAATTTATCGGTGCGATCGCTAAAATCTGCGCCGGTGGTGGTGGTGGTCGTCCCAATTTAGCTCAAGCTGGGGGACGGGATGCTAGTAAGTTAAGCGAAGCTTTAGCTAAGGCCAAAAGTCAGTTAACTAGCAGTTTACAATAGTTTTAAGGGTGGGCATTTTGTCCACCTTTAAAAAATTAGTTATCCTCTCGGTGTGATTGGTAAAAATAATATGGAACTACTGATCAAGAATTTGGGATCAATTAGAAATAATAATCAAGCTATAGATTTAACCAAGAAGTTTTATACTTTTATTGGTTACAATAATAGTGGCAAAACCCTAGTTTCTCAGCTTTTATGGACAATTTTTAATAATGACAATATTAGAAAGTTTTCCGAAAATACCCAAATTGATTCTTTAGTAATTGACTCGGAAAAACCTATTAAAAAAATTACTATCAATCAAGAATTAATCGATGAGATTCTCAATAAATTTAGCCAGTTTATTGAAAAAGAAGTTGTTAATACTTATAATCTTGATGCCAGTATTAAAGAAACGATTATTGGTTCCAATAAATTAATTTTTCAAGCAAATATCCAAGAATTTAAAGAGACGAAATTTAAAACAACTTTTTTGGTTCGTGTTGCAGGAAATAATGATCTGGAGTATTTACAGATTAGCAAGGGCAAAGGTAGCCTAACAATAAATATAAAAGAACCTAATATACCTGAAAAAGTATTTGATCAAATACCCAGAGACTTTTTTGAGAGAGCTAAACCATACAAGGAATCAGTAATTATTCCGTCAATAATAAGAGTGCTTTTGTCTCATGCAGAAGATACTTTTTTTATCCCCGCTAGTCGTAGTTTTTTTCCTGTTTTCTACCAGTACATTTATGAGATAGAGAGAAATAAAAGAAGTGAGTATAATCGTCGATTGCAAGAATTAATAGAAAATATTGATGATGATGTTGATACTAATCGGGATATATTCAAACGTCTTCAAGAACAATTACCCAAAAGGTCTTATACGGAACCAATGAATAAAGTGATTGAGTCGCTTTATTCTCTCAATACCAATAAAAAAATTAATTCAGTTTATAATTCTCTGATTGAAAAGATGATCAGATTAATGGGAGGAGAAATCACGATTTCTAGTCTAGAATCGATCGCACCTATTCAATTTTCTTTTAAATTCGATGAAAGCAAAGATTTACCCATGTATCTAGCTTCATCTTCAGTCAATCAGTTGACTATCTTGTATCTTTACCTGAAATATTGGGCCAAGGAAAAAAACAATTTTTTGATGATAGATGAACCAGAAGTTAATTTGCATCCCGAAAATCAAATTCGCTTAATGGATATTTTAGTTCAATTTGTCACCGAGCATGATAATCGGGTTTTGATCACCACCCATAGCCCAATTTTAACCGATATTCTCAACAATTATGTTTATCTTCATACCTTAAAAAGTTATGATGTTGATGTCACAAAAATTATTGAAGATAATCAATTAAAAAATTTAAATCCAGAAATTTCAATTGCTAAAGAAGACTTAGGGGTTTACTTTTTCACGGGTGATAAAATTATTGATTATGGAACCAGTGAATATGGTGTTTATTTTCGTAACTTTAAAGAAGTTATCAACTCTGTGCAGAAATCTGGCGAAATTTTAACCAATCATATCTATTTAGCAGAGAATGAGTAAGTCTAACTCAAAAAAAGAAATATTTTCCCTTAGACAAGAGTTTCATCAAGCTTTAGAAAAACAGGGTTTTATTGAAGAAATCTCCCCTAGTCAGGATGAGTATATTGAAATTCTAGAAACAAATAAGAGCGATTTAAAGAAAGTAGTTATTAATCACTTAAAGTTATCGTCTAAAAATGACAAAAATATATCTACAGAAGTAGATAAAATCTGGGTTATCAATTTAGAAAAAGAGTTACCCGGTATCTCTGCTTCCGGCAAAACCCCTGAAAAAGCTATATTAGTTTTACAGAGAAAAGTCGATGATGCTGGTAAAATTCTCAATTATCATCTGCAAATTTGTTTAATTGAACTTAAAGCATCCCTACAGGCAAAAAAAGACAAAGAAAGCACATTAAAGCAGATTGCTGGTAAATTTCAAAGCGGGATGAATAGAATCTATATGCTTCTGACTCTCAATAATCATGCTAATCCCCAGAAAAACTATCAAAATGCACAAATATTTGTGCAATTCAGAGGAATTATTTTTTATAATCGCAACGAAATTAGTGATCTTGCCAAAGAAAATGAGCCAGACTATAATTTGAGCGAGAGTACCTTATATAAAATTCTCTCTCAATCTACAGAATCAAATTTATTAACCCTAGAAACCCTATTAGAAGAACGAGATAAAATCGTCGTTAGGTTTATCCAAAATCCCAATCAAACTCAAGATTATATGACCATAAAACTAGAAGATTTACTCTGAATAAATGCTGCTTCTCTGTAATCTTGACAAGCTTTTTAGACATCAGCATTTAATCAGAACGTAGGTTGGGTTGAAGCATGAAACCCAACGCCTGCATGGGTTACGCTACCGCTAACCCATCCTACAAATAATTGTGCCTCCCTACTTAAATGCTGCTTCTCGGCAATCTTGACAAGCTTTTTAGACGTCAGCATTTAATCAGATGTGAGTTTTCATTTCACTGTTTACTGTTTACTGGACGGCTACGCCGTGCCTTTGGCAACACTGAAAAAAATCCCGCCACTCTCCTATACCTTTTAAACAGGATTTAGTATAATTTTGATGGGCAAAAATTGCTATTAACTACCCGGAGGGGGAATTACAGGAATTTCGATCCCGTCCGGAGCTAAGGGGGGAGGTGTGGGGGTTAGTTCTGGCTGGTCAACAGGTTCAGGTGTACTAACTAAGGGGATATTTTCCAGCACGGGAAGACGGGGAGTGATGGGTTGCGAAAACATCGCTTGAATTGCCGCTTTTCTGGTTTCTGGCGGTTCCAAAGCTTGCTGCCAGAGACTTTCATAAAAGAAGAAAATCACCCCTAAACCCCGTTGACGAGCAGCCAATACCTTTTCTTCAATCAAGGGTAGGGCAATCGGTCGATTGCGTAAACCGGTTAAAACCCCCACACCGGTGGGGATAGTTTGCTGGGTTTCCTGAATTTCGGGACGCTCTATTTGTTTGAGAAAACTGGGCAGATCGGGACGATAAACCTGTACGATTAACTCATCGACTAATCCTTGCCGCACCCAACCGAGCCAATCCTGTAAATGACCATTATAGGCGAATTCGTAGGGATTAGGGGCGATCGAAAGCAGTATATTCGGTTTAACTGCCTGAATTGATTCTTTGAGATTAGCCAGAAAAGCGGTGATTTTATCGGCCCGCCATTTTGTCCATTCGGGATCCCGGGGGTTAGCTGGGGGCGTTTTTTCGGTTTCCTGTTGATAAAGGGCGATAGTATAGGGATCATAGCCGAATTCGTTGGGTAAACTCAGATGATCGTCGAATTGGATGCCGTTAATATCGTATTGTCTCACCACTTCCAAGACTAACTCCCGCAGAAAATTCTGCACTTCGGGACGGAAAGGGTTCAACCACACCACCTCACCGGCTGCCCCCACCCAAGTGGTCCCCCCGTCGCGTTTTTGGGTTAACCAGTCTTGATGTTTTAAGGCTAATTCCGAGGTGGGAGGGGCCATAAATCCGAATTCAAACCAAGGAATGACCAATAATCCCCTGCCACGGGTTTGTTCCACCAATTCTGCCAAGATATCTTGTCCCTGCGCTCCCGTAGGCACAAAAGGCTGTATTCCTTCCCGTTGGGCGATCGCACTGGGATAGAGAGCATAACCGGAATTCCAGACCACGGGATAGATAGCATTAAAATTAAGATTAACTAATTGCTCGATCGCCTGTTGTCGTTTATCCCTGTCCATCAGCATCGCAGTATCGTTGGTGGTGATCCAAACACCGCGGATATCAGGATCTCGACTTTGAGAGAAAGCGGCAGAAAAATAGCCTAATAGTAGGACTATGAGAAAAGATACTAAGAATAGTAGTATAGGGAACTTTTTAAGAATTTGCCGCCAAACGCTAGTCGGAATTAGAAAAGTCATTTCTTTAAGGTGAAGATTAACGGTTTTAACTGGTTATAATACCAGCTTTGCTCAACTAGGTAGGCACAATTATTTGTAGGATGGGTTAGCGGTAGCGTAACCCATGCGGGCGTTGGGTTTCATGCTTCAACCCAACCTACGTTCATTTTATATTTAATTCCACCCACCTACTTATATATTTACCTATTTCTTCCCTCGCCACAATTGACCTTGAGGATAGAAATCATCAAGACGAATATCGAATTGATCTAGGGTCAGTAATAACCGATTGGAAGGACGAAAAAGAAATAAGTTGGCCTGGGGAATTTCTAGGACTTCTTTTAACTTATCGGTATCGGGGTTAGTGGTAGTCAGGAAGTATTGTACATCAGCATTAAGACGATAATTAAGGGAAAGCAAATCACCTAAGTTAGTCCAGTCATTACCTTCGTCGCTGATAACAATGGCCTTAGGTACAGCATTAATTTTTCTGGCAACTTCGCCATTCCAATAACTAGGAACTTTTGCCCAACTGGTTTCGGAAAGAGCATTATTAAAGTTCGATATTATACTAGCAGTTAACAAAAAAGTCAAGATAATTTTACCTAAAATTTTGCCTTGATTAAGCAATTGTGACAAGAAAAAAGCTACAGTTATATAGATAGTGGGAAAAGTCGCAATTAGATAACGGGTGACAGTCGATCTAGTGGTGGTCAAAATTAGATCGGGAATGACTAAAGCTAGGAAAGGTACTAGGGTTGAGGTAATCAGAAAAGTAAAAGCTATGGGGTGATTGTAGCGATAAACTCGATAAAAAGCATAGATAATTAAGATTAAAAAAATCAGTCTATATATATAGGTGAAGATGTTATTAAAACCAAAATCGCTATCGCTAAATGGACAAGTAAAAGTTAAGAGCCATAATTTACCGAACAATCCCCAATCGAGATAGTTAACGGCAGCCCAACTGGTGGAATTAAAGGCCCTTTGAGAGTTAGTTAAAAAAACCTGTAACCAGGGTATATATAAAATTATCATTGTTAACCCAGATAACAGGAAAAATATCAAGTTATTTTTTCGCTCTGGTTTCATAACAAGATACCAAATTATCAAGGTTGCTTGAGCAAATAAGTTAAGAATAAAAAAGAGATGGGTGTAGAGTCCGAGAGTATTAGAGAAGGTGTATAAAGACCAATTAACAAGAGTTCTTTTTTTGAGGCATTTTAACAGCATTAATTGACTAATTATAGTTAACAAAACTAAAAGACTATACTGACGGGACATTTGAGCAAATATTATATCAACTGGAGAGAGTGCTAATAAAATTACTGCTAGAATTGCCGTTAACTTTGATGTAAATATTTCTAGGGATAGATAGTAAATAAATGGCAGAGAGAGAAGACTAAAAACAATCGCTAAACTGCGGGAAGAAACGGGAGAAAACCCGAATATTTTTTCCCAATAGCGAGAGATAATAAAGTATAAAGGTGGGTGTTGAGGGTCTTCTTTAGCGAGAGATTTTATTGTATCAAAAACATTACTTTTGGGTTTTAGTTGTTGAAATTTTCCTAATTCTGTGGTAGATAAAAGACGATTTTGAAAGATAGTATCAGCGATTTCCTTTGCTTGATAACCAGTGGTTCTAATGGTGGTGTAGGATTCATCATGCCAATAGACTTTTTTATCGATATTTGTGAAACGAAAAACCACACCGAGAGTTAGGATAATTGCCAAAAGTATTAAAAGCCAATTGTTTTTTTTATAATTAATATTTGCTTGCATTTTAATAATTAGAACGGCTTTGTTTAAGATTAAGA
This sequence comes from Microcystis sp. M_OC_Ca_00000000_C217Col, assembly GCF_007095585.1. NCBI lineage: Bacteria > Bacillati > Cyanobacteriota > Cyanophyceae > Chroococcales > Microcystaceae > Microcystis > Microcystis sp. M_OC_Ca_00000000_C217Col. Next base: position 5,928 of record NZ_SFBV01000326.1, on the reverse strand, counting down.
AACTTGGTAAATTCTGGTTGAAAAAGTAGCTTAATCGTGCCGGTGGGACCGTTACGGTGTTTAGTAATAATTACTTCAGCTACACCTCGATCGGGACTATCGGGGTTATAATATTCATCTCGGTATAACATCATAATTAAATCCGCATCCTGTTCGATACTATTATGGACGATGATATTATTGGCAATAAAGTTATGCAATTTATCTACTGTTAAATCATACACTTCTGTCTCTCCATCCCCTTGAATTGCCATAACTTCATCCCAATTAAAAGTTAGGTCTGAATTACTCAGAGAGCGAGGTAAAGCGATATAATTACCAATATTTAATTCATCTAATCTTTGCCAACCGTGGACAGTCAAAAATTTATGATTGGCTGTAGCTCTAATCGTGCGACCTAAACGAGTTGTTAATCGAAAAACTGGCTTAAATCCTGTGGAAAAAACCTTAGTTACCAGTGCTTTTTCTAATTTCATTGTTTCCTCATTAAGAGCAAAAACCGTAAAATTAGAGCAATTCACTAACTGACGAATTGGCACTTTAGCACGAGGATCAGCTAACTCAACTAAACTATCACCCGCTAAACATCCCGACTCGCGTAAATCGGACATCATCGGTCTTTTATTATTGCGAGATTCCACAGCCCGACTTAACTGAGAAAGAGCAATTACTGGAGCATGAATTTCTCTCGCTAAACCCTTAAGACTGCGGGTAATTTTAGAAAGTTCCTGAACGCGATTATCACCTCCTCCTTCCATTAATTGCAGATAATCGATTAAAACTAATCCCATTTGTCCCTTTTTTTCTGCCTGTAAACGCCGCACTTGGGAACGCATTTGAATCACACTTAAATTAGCACTGTCATCGATATATATGGGCAAATTTAATAACTTTTCTAGTCCCCCAAGAACCTTCTCTAAATCATTTTGTCCCAAACGGCCCGATCGAATCCGATTACTTTCGATTTTAGCCTCATTCGATAACAAACGTTGGGCTAATTGTTCCTTGGACATCTCCAAACTAAAAACCGCCACAGGTAAATTCTGTTGAGCGATATTATAAGCAATATTAAGAGCAAAAGAAGTTTTTCCCATGGAAGGCCTACCGGCGATAATAACTAAATCCGAGGGTTGTAAACCACTGGTCATCGCATCGAGATCATAAAATTGAGTTTCGATACCGGGTAGAGTTGTCGTCTCCTGCATCTTCTCAATTTCATTAAAAGTTTCAATTAAAGTATCCCCCAGAAAAATTAAACCCTCCTGGGGTCGTTTTTGGGTGAGACGAAAAATCTTTTGTTCCGATTCATCGAAAACATTTTCTAATTCTAGCGTCGTATCCCTGGCTAACTCAATAATTTCTCCCCCGGTGGAAATTAACTGACGACGCATATATTTATCCATCACTAATTCAGCATAGCGATCGATGTTAGCAGCCGAGACAGTGCGCTCAATTAATTGTAACAATCGCGGCATTCCCCCGATTTCTTCCAGCAGATGATTATCCTGTAACCAACTGCTAACCGTCATTAAATCCGTCGGTTTTCCCTTCCCTTGTAAAGCAAGTGCCGCACGATAAATATCTTGATGGGTTTTCACATAGAAAGCTTCTGGAATTAAAAAATCACTGATTCTACCTAACGCTTTTGGATCTAGTAAAATACCACCTAAGATAGATTCTTCCGCTTCAATATTTTGGGGGGGGAGGGATTGATCGCTAATCATTGTCAATGCTGACTGTGCTTTATCATTAATTATAGTCATTGACCCTAATTAAATACAAATGTTCAGGTTAATGATCGGGGTTGGGTTTTGGGGTTTTAGGGTTTTGGGGTTTTAGTTGAAATTTCCCCACTTCCCCACTTCCCCACTTCCCCACTTCCCCACACCCCTTGTAAACAGGATTTAGTATGACTTTAATGGACTCCTCTGCGCTCTCCCCGGCCGTTTACTTTATTGGTGCAGGACCCGGAGATCCGGAATTATTGACGGTAAAAGCCGATAAAATTCTCCAAAAAGCCGATGTTATCGTCTTTGCTGATTCCCTCGTCCCCAAACAGATTCTTGAGGATACTCGTCAAGATGCCGAGTTAATTCCCACCAGTAGCATCACCCTAGAAGAAATTATCCCTTTAATGATCGATCGCGTGCGTCGGGGTTTAGCGGTGGTGCGACTGCAATCGGGGGATTTAAGTCTCTATAGTGCCATCCAAGAACAAATTGAGCTTTTGACAGCAGCAGATATACCCTTTCAGCTAATCCCTGGAATTAGTGCCTTTCAAGGATTAGCGGCTAAATTGGCCCTAGAATTAACGATTCCGGAATTAGTCCAGACAATTATTCTAACCCGGGTGGAAGGAAAAGCCTCTCCCATGCCAGAAAGTGAAGAATTAGCCTCTTTAGCCGCTCATAAAGCCAGTTTATGCCTATATTTAGCCGCCCGTCACATTGACAAAGCCCAGGAAAAACTCCTACGATACTACTCACCAGAGCAACAGGTGGCCGTTTGTTTCCGTCTCGGTTGGCCCGACGAAAAAATCTGGGTTGTCCCCCTATCAGAGATGGCCCAACTAACCCATCGGGAAAATCTAACTAGAACTACCCTTTATCTTATTAGTCCCGCTTTAAACCAGATTACAGGAACTCGATCGCAACTTTATCACCCGCAACATTCCCATCTTTTCCGTCCTCGTACCTAGGTATTTTCTGGGAAATCTATCGAAAGAAACACTGGGTTTCTACCTAAAGTTAGATTTAAAGAGCGGCGATTTTGTTTACAATGGCAGTGGGAGGTAGGGCAATTTTAAAAACGTTTAAAATTAGTCTAACAATCCATGCACAGCTGCCCTATATGTTCGGGAATTACCCTTCGTCACCTTGTGGCTAGTCGTGCCTACTGGTATTGTCCTCACTGTCGTCAGGAGGTTCCTAACTTCCTTGATTGCTCCATTCCTCGCAGGGTAGAGCGAGTTAGAGCGGAAAAAACAGTCTAGATTTTTAAGTTGGTAGATGGCAATAAGACCTGTGGGATGTGTTAATTTTTAACCCATCCCACTTTATCTGTCTAGACATCCCGAGGATTGAGATGGCTCATTTCCCAAGTCACATAGGTACCGATCGGACTCCAGATCAGGTAAGGTAGGAGTAGGATGGCCGCCCAAGAAGAAACAGGGAAAACCAATAGTGCCAGAAGACAACCCAAGAAAAAACCCGTACCTCCGATAATCGTTCCCGCTTTGAGACTGCGTAGTTTACAGGTGACGGGAGTATAGGCAGTAATAGTCAATTCCACCAACAGATAAAAAGCCATCAAAAACCAGCGATTAGCCGGTTGAGCTTCCCAGACTAAATAAGCAGAAATTGCGCCACAAATATAGATAATTGTCCAGATAAGAGGGATTAATCTTTCAAAGGTTAACCAATCGGGACGACGCAAGCGCGCAAACCAACGTACATCGCGAGAATTGAGTAACCCCCCAGCTAACGCTACCAAAAATCCCACGACACCGATAAGCAACCAAGAGGGAATCATGATTTTAAGCTATCCTCCGCTAATTTTGGCTTTGTAACCCGATTCAATGAGAATTTGTAGTATTTTTTGGCGATGATCTCCTTGGATCTCAATGGTATTTTCTTTAACTGTACCACCCGTCCCGCAAGCAGTTTTTAACTGTTTTAATAATTTCGTCAGAGTTTCGGTTTGGCATTGAAAACCTGTAACTATGGTAACGGTTTTTCCCGCACGACCGGAGCGGGAGGTTTGTACTCGCACATTCTGCTGATTCGGGGGTAATTCAGGAATGGAACGCTCAAAAGCTTGAGAATTGCTTTTATCTCCAAATTCCTGATAGGCAATCCGGTTTTTTTCTTTTGATTTACTCATATAGCAATTATCATAGTGGGTTTTGGTTGTGGGGAAGTGGGGAAGTGGGGAAGTGGGGAGATGGGGAAGTTGTCTCATCACCCTATCACCCCAAAACCCTATCACCCTATCACCCTATCACCCTATCACCCTATCACCCCAAAACCCTATCACCCTATCTCCTCCTGACTCCTAAATCCTGACTACTGATAGCTCTTAATTGGTTGGACTGGTAGCGCATTTGATTAAGTTCAGCTGCCGACATTCGATCGAGATGACCTAAAATCATATTAACTCGACCTTGGGACTTTAATTTTTCTCGATGTCGTGCCAAAAAATCCCAGTAAAGAAAGTTAAAAGGACAGGCAAACTCCCCGACTCGTTCATTTTTTTTATACAGACAACCCCGACAATAATCACTCATTTTATCAATATAGTTGGCAGAGGAAGCGTAGGGTTTGGAGGCGAGAATTCCCCCATCGGCAAATTGTCCCATTCCCAGTACATTAGTCTGCATTACCCAATCGTAGGCATCGATAAAAACACTATGAAACCAGTTTTCAATCTCTTGGGGAGAGCAACCAAAAATTAAGGCAAAATTGCTCAAAATCATTAATCTTTGAATATGATGAGCATAACCGGTATTTTCCACCTGTGATAATACTTGTTTGAGGCAATTCATCTCGGTTTGATTACTATCCCAAAAGAAAGCCGGTAAGGGTTGTTGATGCTCAAACCAATTATGATTAGCGTAATCTTCTCCCAGATAATGATAAATTCCCTGCATATATTCCCGCCATCCCAACACCTGACGGATAAATCCTTCGATGCTATTTAGGGCTAAATTATCTTTTTTATAGGCAATTGCTGCCCCTTGAATCACTTCCAACGGCGTTAGTAATCCTAGATTAAGATAGGGAGATAATAGGGAATGCCAGAGGGTTTCTTCTCCCGTTATCATCGCATCTTGGTAGGGTCCAAAGTTGGGCAGACAATTAGTAATAAAATGCTCCAAAACCTGTAAAGCTTGTCTGCGGGTTACTGCCCAGCGAAAAGGTTTAATTTTTCCATATTTAGGAATATCTAAAGCTTCCACATCAGCGATAACCTGAAGGGTAATTTCATCGGGTTCAAACCAAAGAGGAGCAGTAGTTTTTAATCCATCTTTGGGCGGTTTGCGGTTTTGTTTATCAAAGTTCCATTGTCCTCCTATGGGTTGATTATCCTCCATTAAAATCTGCCATTTTTTGCGACTTTCTCGATAGAAATCCTCTAGTAATAGTCTTTTACGAGATTTAGCCCAATTATTAAAATCTGTCCTTGTCCAGAGAAAGTGATTATTATCAATTAGGGTTATAACACAGTCTAAATCCAGATTTTTGATTAATCTAAGAAAAGGGCAATCATTAGGCATCATGATTTGTAATTCTTTAATGCCTAATTGCTTAATCCAAGCGGATAAAATCGGCTCAAAATCTTCAGCGACTTCGTAGGTGACAGACCATCCTAAAGTTTTTAATTCTTCGGCAAAATGACGCATCGCCGACCAGATTAAAACTAATTTTTGCTGATGATAGGGTCTTTGTCGAATATGATTGTGGGATTCAATTAAAATAACCGGCGTTTCCTGTGAATAGGCTTGACGATTAGCTAAGGCCGCTTGTCCTGTCCATAATTGATCCCCTAAAATCCAAATGCCAATGGTCATAATTATTTCATTGCCTCGACTATTCCGCCGTATTTTTTAGCCATAATATCCGCCATTTCCCGAGCAGAAAATTTACTGGCTTTGTCGATGCTGGGGGTAAATGTCCCCGTAGGGGTTAAATAATGGGTAAATACCCCGACTTTTTTGCTAATAATCCACATATTTCTTGAAGTCAAAAATCAAAAAGGGGATGGGGTGTGGGGTGTGGGGTGTGGGGTGTGGGGAGTTTTCTCAGTGAAGTGATAACTGATAACTGATAACTGATAACTGATAACTGATAACTGATAACTGATAACTGATAACTGATAACTGATAACTGATAACTGATAACTGATAACTGATAACTGATAACTGATAAC
>NZ_SFBV01000325.1:0-16727 GCF_007095585.1 Microcystis sp. M_OC_Ca_00000000_C217Col | reverse complement strand
TTCTTGTTTTAATTCTCCATGTACGCGGTCTTTAAAAGCCTCTATTTCGTTCCAAGACACGATTAAGAGTGGCTTTTAGGCTAAGTATAATTACTCATCGCGTAAGTGAGATGCTCCCGTAAACAGGAAACAGTCCAGTAGGATGGGTTAGCGGTAGCGTAACATAATCGGCCGTTGGGTTTCATGCTTCAACCCAACCTACGTTCATCTTATATTTAATTCCACCCACCCACTTAAATCTAACATGAGGTCAATATGATTACAGACAAACAAATATGGTAAAATGCTCTTCTTGGGTAGATACAGGGATAAAAATTAGTATTGGGTACTTTCTCTACGACTTCATGGGCTTTTTCCCAATTTGTTCAGTTCTTAATCTATTAATCAAAAAATTCGGTGAAAGAAAGGAGCATAAATTGGATGCTTACCTACAAAGCAATGTATAAATTTCTGGAACAGGGAGTCCATGGAGAAGTCTTGGATTTTCCTGGCGTGATTTCCTGGGGAAATGATCTAGCAGCAGTCCGCCGTTCCTTAGCTAGTGCGCTGGTGGACATGGCAGAAGTTAATTTATCTAGGGGGGAATCTTTACCCTTGCCTAATGAGTTGTTAACAGACCCAGAAGCGGATTTAGAAGAACCAATTTATCTAATCTTTTCCGCATCAACCCATGTCCAAATTGTACCGACTTTGATCGCCTCATGAAGCGTCGAGATTTGTTGCGTTATCTCAGTCAACAGGGTTGTCAATAACATCGCATTTGGCGGAACTCGATATCTGAGATAAATTATGAATGATGAATTATGAAAGAGATTTGATTTAGCGATTATGGGAAATTTAAAATCGACATTATTGCTAATCACGGGCTAAATATTTCTCGATAAGTTATCATTGATACGATTTGCAATTCTGAGCAAGTGGTGCGTTACGGCGGCTTGTTAGTTTTGGTTTTTTGACCAAATTAGTAACCGCAAACACGCACCCTACACTCTGCACTTGCTCTAGTACAGTCAAAGTTGATCGCCTGAAGCCATCAAAACTATCCAGGGTGCAGGAGTTGAACCTGCCTAGCACGAATTATGAGTTCGTTGCCTCAACCGCTCGGCCAACCCTGGGTTATACTATTAACTCATTATAGATCGGTAATTACTCTGAACGTGAAAATTCAGCCCCACCAAGATGAAAAATTTTTCAATCAGCACCTCCTTGCAGTTAGGTCTCCTTTTGATGGTAGCCATGTTAGCCGCCGGCTTCGGTAGCGGTTGGGTAGCCTATCAATTGGGAATCGCCTCCCTGAAGGGAGTCAGTCAACCGGATATCAACCCCGCTAAAAAGTTTACCAACGATCGCACCAGTTATGGTCGCAATCAAACTTTTATCCCCGTGAAAGAAGAAGAAGTAATTAAAAGAGTGAGAGTTTATATGCAACAACAGAAAAACCAACCGCAATCAAAGGACGAAACCAAAGGATAGGCTTTAAAAAAGGCGAATTTTGCCTTTTCGCTATGGATAATCAGGATTTATTGACTCGTTTAATTTTAGTCTTTTTACTAATCGTCCTCAATGCTTTTTTCGTAGCGGCGGAATTTTCGCTTGTGTCTGTCCGTCGTACCCGCATCAGTCAGCTAGTGGCCGCGGGAGATGTGCCAGCGCAGACGGTACAATCTCTACAAAGAAGTCTCGATCGCTTACTTTCCACTACCCAACTAGGCATCACCCTTTCTAGTTTAGCTTTAGGTTGGATCGGGGAGAGTACCATGACCGTTTTTGTGAGGAAATTACTAAGTTTTTTACCCTTTTCTTTAAACTGGCAAAATCTTCTCTCCCATGGTTTCTCTCTTTGTCTAGCTTTTTTAATTGTTGCCTATCTCCAGATAGTTTTTGGGGAACTTTATCCCAAATCCCTAGCTTTAATTTATGCCGAACCGATGGCGCGATTATTAGCAGCACCTATTGGCGTTATTTCCCAGATTTTTAAGCCTTTTATCGGTATTCTGAACCAATCAACTCGTTTTTTATTGGTTTTAACCCGTATCCCCGAAGTGGATCTACAGCGTTCTAATCGGGTAACTTGCGAGGAATTACAATTAATTATCAGCATGGAAGGGGAATTAACGGGATTAGAAGCAGCGGAAAGGAAAATTTTAAATAATGTCTTCCAGTTTGGCGAAATCACTGCTGCGGAAATCATGGTTCCCCATAACCGTTTAATAGCTATTCCCTCGACCGCAACTTTTCAGGAATTATTGCTCAACGTGGTTAACAGTGGCTATTCTTGCTATCCTGTGGCAGGAGATTCTGGTGATGATATCCGTGGTCTGATCGATTTTAAAGATTTAGCTTTACCCCTTGCCGAAGGTCAGTTAAATTTAACAACCCCGATTAAACCTTGGTTAAAACCTGTGCGTTTTTTCCCCGAAACTACCCCTTTAAATGAATTACTGACAGTGATGCAGGAATCATTCTTAAAGATGGTTATCATTGTGGATGAATTTGGCAGAACAGCCGGTTTATTAACCCTCAAAGATTTAATCGGCGAGATTCTAGGAACTTTTCCCCCTAGTGATCAATCAGGAACATTGGAATACCAACTCCTCGATGAATCAACTTTTCTCGTACAAGCACAAATGAATTTAGAGGACGTGAACAAAGCATTAAATTTAAGCTTACCCTTGGCCGATGAATACCAAACCCTAGCTGGTTTTATCCTCCATCATTGGCAAAAAATACCGAGGGTGGGAGAACAATTATATTACCAAAATTTAGAATTTACCATTATTTCTAAGGTCGGCCCTCGCTTGGAACAAATTAAAATTTATCGACAACAATTATCCTCATGATATAAATAAGAAACAACTTTTCTCATTGATCCTTCTTGATTGTTAATCGCGTCAATAGCTGCCCACTCCTATCACCATGAAACACCTTTTGGCACTCCTCCCCCTCAGCTTGGGATTAATTGCCCTCACCCCCGCAAATTTGCCCCTAGAACGCCTTGAAATCTCACAATTAGGAACATCTACGGGATACGATGAACGACTGCTAACGGACAAAAAAACCCTACTACAAGCGATCGATCATAGTTTACGTTATCTGAATAGCTCGGCAGCAATCCGCGCCTATCAAAACTATACTATTTCAGAAATAACTCGTCAGCGAGTGCAGCGTTCCTTAGTACGTTTTCGTCAATTAGTGCAGAATTCTCCCACTCCCGCAGCTCTACAAAAGGCAGTTAAAAAAGAATTTATTTGGTATCGTTCTTTGGGTAATGATAGTCAGGGAAATGTTAAGTTTACTGGTTATTTTGAGCCAATTTATCAAGCAAGTCGGCAAAAAACCGCCGAGTATAAATATCCTCTCTATCGCCGACCTGCTAACTTTTCTCGCTGGTCTAAACCCCATCCAGCTAGGGTAGAATTAGAGGGAAAAGATGGTTTACTGGGGGAAAATAGCCGTCTAGCGGGATACGAATTAGTCTGGTTAAAAGATCGCTTAGAAGCTTATTTAGTTCATGTGCAAGGTTCGGCGAAATTACGTTTACCTAATGGTCAAATTATGAGCATTGGTTTTGATGGCAATACCGAGCATCCCTACACCAGTCTGGGAAAAGAAATGATTGCTGATGGTATTTTTCCTGCCGAGGGTTTAACCTTGCCAATGGTTTTGGATTTTCTCAGAAGTAATCCTGAGCAATTAAAGAATTATATTCCCCGCAATAATCGGTTTATTTTCTTTCGAGAAACCCACGGCGCAGCTGCCACTGGTAGTATTGGAGTTCCAGTTTTACCAGAAAGATCGATCGCTACAGATAAAAGTATTTTTCCCCCCGGTGCTTTAGCTGTAATTGAGACAGAAATTCCCCAGGGAAATCTTAATAAAAAATTAGTTAGTCGCTATGTTCTCGATCAAGATACTGGCAGCGCGATTAAAGGTACTGGGAGGGTAGATATTTTTATGGGAACAGGAAAAAATGCTGGCGAGAGAGCCGGTTTAATTAATACTCCGGGTCAATTATATTATTTATTATTGAGGGAATAGGAAATAGTATGGCTCTTCTCGACTTTGTGTGATAATTTTTGCTTATGGAACCCTGAAGTGCTTATTGGGCAAAACTTTTAGGACTATTTTGCGGATATTCTATCGGTATAGACCTCGTTTCCACAAAGAAACCAGAAGAGCCATAGTATAGGTAGAATTAAGATAGACTTCCCAGTAGGGAGGCACAATTATTTGTAGGATGGGTTAGCGGTAGCGTCAACTATGCGGGCGTTGGGTTTCATGCTTCAACCCAACCTACGTTCATCTTATATTTAATTCCACCCACCCACTTAAGGGAGAATTTAAACAATAGAATCATGAAAAAAACCATAAATATAGATTGGTCGGATTGTGGTCCAATTACTTTAGTAGTCGTGCAGCCGACTTCTTTTTGTAATCTCAATTGTGATTACTGTTATTTACCCGATCGCCACTTAAAAAATACCTTATCCTTAGATTTAATCGAGCCGATTTTTCAGAGGGTTTTTAGTAGTCGTTTTCTCCAAGATGATTTTACCATTTGCTGGCACGCCGGCGAACCCTTAGCAGTTCCCATCAGTTTTTATGAAAGTGCTTTCGCCAAAATTGCGGAAGTTAGCGAGAAATATAATCAGCAGGGTTACTGTTTTCGTCATTCAGTACAAACTAACGCCACTTATATTAACGATGCTTGGTGTCAATTATTTAAAAAGCATGATGTTTATGTGGGAGTCAGTCTTGATGGACCGGCCTTTATTCACGACATCCACCGGCAAAACCGCAAGGGAACTGGCAGTCATGCTGCTACAATGCGGGGGATTTCTTTCTTGCAAAAACATGAAATTGATGTCAGTATCATCGCTGTTTTAACAGAAGATTCCCTCGACTATCCCGACGAAATTTTTAACTTTTTTTGGGATCATGGCCTTACCGATGTGGCTTTTAATATGGAAGAAACCGAGGGTATTCATTCACAATCTTCCTTAGATAAATTAGGTATTGAACAACGTTATCGCCAGTTTATCGACAGATTTTGGGAGTTAGTCACGGCCAAACAAGGAGAATTTAAGCTGCGGGAATTTGAATCGATCTGTAGTTTGATTTATGCCGATGAACGCTTAGAAAATACCGATATGAATCGACCTTTTATGATTGTCAATTTTGATAATCAAGGTAATTTTTCCACCTTTGATCCTGAATTACTATCGATTAAAACCCAACCCTACGGCGATTTTATCTTTGGTAATGTTTTGACCGATTCCCTAGAATCTATCTGTGAAACCGAGAAATTTCAACAAATTTACGCTGATATGCGCGGTGGAGTCGATTTATGTCGGCAAAAATGCGATTATTTTGGGGTTTGTGGGGGTGGTGCCGGTAGTAACAAATATTGGGAAAATGGCACTTTCAACTCCACAGATACTAAAGCCTGTTTATACCGGATTAAGTGTATCACCGATATAGTTCTCGATCGCCTAGAAAATTTATTAGAAGTTTAGGGGAGTGGGGTGTTAGGGTTTGGGGTGTGGGGTGTGGGGAGTTTTCTCAGTGAACTGATAACTGATAACTGATAACTGATAACTGATAACTGATAACTGACTCCTATCTCCTGACTCCTGACTCCTGACTCGGAGATGATCGACTTCCCAAAACGAAAACTTCCTACCTCAATATTAAGATAACTGCTATAGCTTAGTTCTAGATTTTAAAAATTGCCTAGAGGATAATTTATACTTAAAATCAGCAACGCCCAAATATGAACCCTGACTCGAACTGGCAAACCTATCTCAGAAATAGTCAATCATCGGCATTATTCTCCCTTTCCCAAGAATTAACTAATAGATAAACAAGGGCAATTAACCAAATTGTATTTTGAAAAATTGACCAGTAAGGACTAGCTAAATTTTGAATACTTAGGGGAAGCCAAAGAGTTAATCCCACTAAAGACACAATAATTATATTTAAGCGAGATGGGTAACTAAAAGCTAGGGTTAGTAAAGCCAAGAGTAAAAAAACTAACATCAGATCGTCGTAGGGGCGATGATAGGTGAAAACCCGACCAATAACTGCAGCACAGGCAAACAGGGTTAATAGAGAAGTATGCTGTAATTTTTGGAAAATCACGATACCTAGAACTAGGCCAATTGTGGTTAATAAAACAAGAGTTATTTCTGTACTAATTCCGAATTTCATGATAATATTAATACTTGAAACACCATCATCTGCCACATATTTGATCTGATTTAAAAAGCTACCGATTACTTTCTCAAAGTTTAATCTAGTGGTGTGAGCGATAGCAAAAGTAGCCGAGATAATATAGACAAAAGCGAGAATTACCGTTTTAAACTTTCTCTTAATTACTAAACTCAAAAGATAGGGTGCTGAGATGTTAGGTTTAACGAGAGCAATGCCCATAAATACCCCCGCTAGATAATTTTTATTGGCTTGTAATAACCAGTAAACAATTATTAACAAAGCATTGACAATTAAACCATATTGCCCATTATTAAGGGTGGTACAGTTACTACTAATGGCCAGAGAAGTAAACACAAAAAAATAGGCAGCCATTCGGCCAAAAGGCAAACCTAATTGATAGGCAAAACGGCTTAAAATGCCCAGAGAAATCAGATTTAAAAAAACGTGATAGAAACGGGTTAAAGTCGAAGAAATAGGGGGAAACATGAAAAATCCCGTCAAAAAAGCCCAGGGTGGATAGCCACCGGAGCGAATTCTCCCCAATTCTGCATTAATATCGGCGGGATTCATGCGATAGGGATAAATTCCCAGATAAATATACTGTTGTTCTTGCCAACGTTCTAATAAATCTCTGGCACCAGAGGGACTACTATCAAAAGCTAGGGTATAAAATCCTTTAGCTAAGTAGGCAACAGCCAGCCAAGCAAAAATAAGCGTAAGAATCGATAAAATTGGCTGTTTTTTGGCAAAAATCATGGCTTTATTCAGGAACATACTTCGCAAAAATCAGCAACTCCTTGACAAGATAGCAAATCTGAGCCTCAATATACATTGAACTTGACCAAAAAACGATGAATGAGTTTTTTAATAATTCCTTAATTTCTATCATTATTCCAGTCTATAGAGGCGGAGAAGCCTTTAATAACTGTTTAGCCAGCTTATCCACCAGTTTACTCGCCCCCAGGGAGGTTATTGTCGTGGTTGATGGAAATGACCCCCAATCCTATGAAACTGCGGTCAGTTTTGGAGCAGAAGTCTTACAGTTAGAAAGCAATCAAGGGCCAGCAGTGGCAAGAAATCAAGGGGCGGCCATGGCTAGGGGTGATATTCTCTTTTTTATGGATGCAGATGTGACTATTCATCCCGATACTTTAGCAAAAATCGCCCAAGTATTCCATCAAGATTCTACCCTAGCGGCGCTGATTGGTTCCTACGATGACCAACCTGGGGCGGTCAATTTTCTTTCCCAGTATAAAAACCTTTTTCATCATTACAATCATCAAATTGGTTGCGAGGAGGCTTCCACTTTTTGGGGAGCTTGTGGAGCGATTAAACGGGATATTTTCGAGAAAATAGGCGGTTTTGAGGAAAGTTATCTTTATCCCTCTATTGAAGATATCGAACTGGGTTATCGTCTCAAAGCTCACGGCTGCCGGATTCGTTTGTGTAAAGATATCTACGTTAAACATCTCAAACATTGGACGGTTTCTTCCCTGTTGAGAGCCGATTTTTTCTATCGCGCCCTACCCTGGACAGAATTAATTCACCGTCAGCAAAATTTTGTTAATGACCTTAATTTACAATGGTCTAGTCGTTGGAGTGTGGTATTGGTTTATACACTTTTATTTTTACTGCTGGCCAGTTTATGGTATTATTATTTGCTTTTGGGCGTGGCTGTGTTAGCATTGGGCTTAATTCTCTTAAACTTACCTGTTTATCAGTTTTTTCGACAAAAGCGAGGATTATCTTTTGCTATGCTAACTTTGCCTTGGCACTGGTTATATTATCTCTACAGTGGTCTGGCTTTCGTCCTTGGTACGGGACGCTATTGGCTGCAACGTCTGGCTTGAGTTGACAGGCATTTTGACAAAATAAACGACAAATTCCTGATTCATATAAACTATGAAAACAGTAAATCAACTCAATTCTCCCCATACCGTCGTCATTGGTGGCGGTCCGGCCGGATTAACGGCCGCCTATTGTCTAGCCAAACACGAACTACATTCAATTGTACTAGAAAAAGGCGATCGAGTTGGGGGCATTTCCCGCACCGAAACCTACAAGGATTATCGCTTCGATATCGGTGGTCATCGCTTTTTTACCAAAGTTCCCGAAGTGCAACATTTGTGGCGGGAAGTGTTAGGGGATGATTTTATCAAAGTTCCCCGTTTATCACGGATTTACTATCAGGGTAAATTTTTTAGTTATCCCTTGGAACCCATGAATGCTGTTAGTAATTTAGGGTTTATCCAAAGTCTATTAATTGTTTATAGTTACTTCAAAGTTAAATTTTATCCTTTACCCCTAGAAGAAAAGTGTGATAATTTTTGCTTATGGAATCGTGAAATGCTTATCAGGCAAGACTTTTAGTGCTATTTGGCGGAATAAACTATCAGTATAGACCTCGTTTCCACACAGAAACCAGAAGAGCCACTAATCGCTTTGGTCAACGGTTGTATGAAACTTTTTTTAAAAGTTATACCGAAAAAGTTTGGGGTATTCCCTGCACCCAAATTCGTGCCGATTGGGCGGCACAACGTATTCAAGGATTATCCTTAAAAAAAGCCGTCATTAACGCCGTTTTTGGTGACAATGACACTAAAACTTTAATCAAAGAGTTTGATTATCCGCTGCTTGGACCGGGGATGATGTGGGAGCGTTTTCAAGAAAAATTAGAAGTACAAGGTTGTCCTGTGTGGCTAGATACGGAAGTCATTAAAGTCAAAAGAAAGGGTCAAAAAATTACCAGTATTATCATCAAAAAAGGCGAGGAAATATCCGAGATTACTGGGGATCATTTTATCAACACGATGCCAATTACTGCCCTGATGCACCGTTTAGACCCCTTACCACCTGAAAAAGTGTTACAAGCGGCAAGAGGATTAAAATATCGGGATTTTTTGATTGTTCCCATTGTGGTTAACCAAGAACACCTATTTCCGGATAACTGGATTTATATTCACAGTCCCGAATTTCAAGTGGGACGCATTCAGAATTTTAAAAACTGGAGTCCGAAAATGGTTCCCGACCCGAAGAAAACTTGCTTAGGCATGGAGTATTTTTGTAGCGAGGGTGATAAATTATGGGAAATGGATAATCAGAGTTTGATTCGTTTGGCTAGTCAAGAAATAGTTAATCTCGGGTTAGTCGATGACATCAATAAAGTGGAAGACGGAACGGTGATTCGACAAAAGAAAGCCTACCCCGTTTATGATGACGAATACCAACAACATTTACTGGTGCTGCAAAACTATGTCGATAGTTTGGAAAATCTGCAATCTGTGGGCAGAAATGGGATGCACCGCTATAATAATCAAGACCATTCCATGTTATCGGCTATCCTGGCTGTCGAGAATATTATGGGAGCGAATCATAACCTCTGGAAAGTCAATACTGAGCGTTCTTACCATGAGGAATTTATGACGAAATCTGAGGGAGCATCTCACCTTTGTAACCTAAGCACAAATTTATTACTTAAGTAAGCTTTAAGCAACTTCATCCTGATACACTTTGGGATAATTTTCGATTGATAATTCTAATACTTCTACACCATTGGTAATAGCCTCTTCATAGGAATCGCCATGAGTTCGCCATTTTTGACCAATAAAGTCTGGAAATCCTACTAGATAGCAGTTGTCCTCTTCTGACCATTGAATGATTATTGTATATTTGAGTTTATTCATTTTCTTGTTTCCTTTTGACTTCTTGGATGGCGTTTGAAACTTCTTTTTCTAAATAAATTTTAGCGGCCAAGCTATCCTTCTCTGAAAGGCTAATTCTTTCTTCATATAAAGTATGAAAAAGCTATTAAAAAGACGATGTAATCGCCTTAATCCCAGGGTCTAAAATCACCTTTTTAATCACTCATTCTTCTTCTAAACTTAATCCTAACGCCTGTAAACGTTCCGCTAGTCGATCCGCACGTTTCTTTTCTTTATCGGCGCGTTTATTTTCTTTATCAGCACGTTTCTTTTCTTTGTCGGCACGCTGTTTTTCTTGACGCATTTGAGACTCTAACTCAACAGTTGTTAAAAATTTCTCTCCATCAGGACGATACAATTCTAAACTCGATTTATCCCAGATAAAACGCACTCCTAGACGGGGACTTATCCAATCATTTATGGGGATAATTTCTCCTAAATTTTCTCCCTGTCTTTGCCATCCTTGTAAACGACAGCGCATCGGGTTATATAAATAGTATTCTTCTACACTATATGTGTCATAAAACTCTAATTTTCGACTCATTTCTGCTTTTGTATTCTTAGGTGATAGAATTTCAAAAACCACTTGAGGAGAGATATTTTCTTCATTCCATTGACGATAGGAACCCCTCCGTCCTTTGGGACGGCCAAAAGCTACCATAACATCAGGAGCAACGGGTGAAACTAAAGTAGAACGCACAGGATACCAGAGTAAATCCCCCGCAATAAATACCTTAGGGTCATCCGCAAAGATAATCTCTAAATTCTCCTTAATTTTGACAATCCACTCGTATTGTTCGGTATTATCTGCCATCGCTTGACCATCGCTATCCGGGAAAAGAAGATCTTCGTCAATATCAAGATAACTAACCATTGTCTTTTAATTTTAATAGATGAGATGGTTGTTTTCTAATTATAGCAAAATTTTGATCTATAATGAAAGCTGAAATTAAAAAATATTAAAAAATGAGCATTAAAAATAAAACTATTCAAGGTGTTTTTTGGTCAGGACTGCAAAACTGGGGCAGTCAAGCAGGTTCATTGATAATATTTCTAATTCTCGCTCGTTTACTAACTCCAGAAGCTTTTGGATTAGTGGCATTATCTAATGTATTAATTAACTTCATGCAGATTTTCTTAAATCAAGGCTTTGCTCAATTATTGATTCAAAAACAGGACTTAAAATCGAGAGATATAAATACAGTTTTTTGGACACAGGTGTTTACTGTTTTTTTTTTAACAACTATCACTTTTACTTCTGCTATTCTCATATCTAAAATTTTTCGGCAATCATTTTTAATTCCTATTCTCCAAGTTCTTTCCTTAGTTTTTGTTATTAATGCTTTAAGTCAAACTCAAGTAGCTTTATTAAGGCGAGATTTTAAGTTTAAAATCATGACAATCCGCTCTTTACTAGGGATTCTCATTGCTGGTATTGTGGGCGTAGGAATGGCACTTTTAGGATACGGAGTTTGGAGTTTAGTCGGTCAACAATTAACCTACGAACTGACGGGAGTTGTTGTTCTCTGGACAGCCAGTAATTGGCGACCAAAATTAGAATTTTCTCTAGCAGTTTTAAGGTCAGTACTGCATTTTAGTATCAATGTTTTAGGATATAAGTTAGTTGAATTTTTTAATCAGCGAAGCGATAATCTACTCATCGGTTATTTTCTAGGAGAAGCTGCCCTGGGCTATTATGCAATTTCCCATCGAATTTTAGAAGTAATGAGTCAATTACTGATAGGAACTTTAAATCAAGTTGCTTTACCCACTTTTTCTCGTTTACAAGACAACTCTCAAAAATTGATCGAGGCATTTTATCGAGTCACTCAATTTACTAGCTTAATTGCTTTTCCCGTCTTCTTTGCCTTCATGATTCTTAGTCCAGAATTAGTAGTTGTTTTGTTCGGTCAAAAATGGACTGACGCTATTCCTATTCTCCAAATTATCCCCCTTGTGGGAATACTTCGGGCTATCACTGTCTTTCAAAGATCTACGTTTGTCGCCCTCGGTAAACCCGTGTTACAGTTTAAATTAGGTCTTCTCAACGCTACTTTAAATATTATCGCTTGCCTCATCGCTGTCCAGTGGGGAATTGTGGCCGTAGCTAGAGCTTATGTCCTCAGTGATTATCTAGTTTTTCCCCTCGGACAATGGTTATTAAGTCAATTAATTTCCCTTTCTTGGAAAACCTATCTATCTCAATTTATCCCTGCCATCACTGGCACAGTTATAATGGGTTTAACGATTTTCATCAGTCAACAATTGCTCACCCTTTGGCTAGAACCTCAAGGTCGTTTGATAATTTGTTCCCTTTTGGGAATAATCATCTATACTGCCACCCTCCGCCTCGCTTTCCCTCGATTATTTTCACAACTTTTTACGATGTTTAGTCTCTTACGAGAATCTACTAAAACTAGCCATAAATAACATAATTATTTCAGGTTTATGATGACAGAAAAACTAATCACTTTTTCCATTATTATTCCCACCTATAACCGTCCCGAAAGACTCAAAACTTGTCTAGACTCTCTCCTAAATCTAGATTATCCCCCAGATAACTTTGAAATTATTATCGTCGATGATGGCAGTAATCAACCCCTTGATCCCCTGATTAAACCCTACCAAAACCAATTAAATTTAACTCTCATTCGCCAAGAAAATGCTGGACCGGCCAAAGCCAGAAATACCGGCGCTAACAGGGCCAAAGGTGAATATTTAGCCTTTACCGATGATGACTGTACCCTCGACTCAAAATGGCTCCAATCCCTCGAAAAAGGCTTCTTAGAGACACCGAATGCCCTCTTAGGGGGAAAAACGATCAACGCCCTGCCAGATAATCCCTATTCCACTGCTAGTCAAGTACTGTTTGATTATCTTTATGATTATTACAATAGTAACTTTGTTCAAACTCGTTTTTTTACAACTAATAATTTTGCTCTTTCGAGGGAATTGTTTAACAGGGTAGGACAATTGGATATTTATTTTCGTTTCGGAGAAGATCGGGAGTTTTGCGATCGCTGGCTATTTGCTGGATATTCTTTACATTATCTTCCCCAAGCGATAATTTACCATGGTCATGATCTCAGTTTACGGAGATTTTGGCAACAACATTTTAACTATGGTTGTGCTGCATTTTATTTTCATCAAATTCGTTCTCACCGCCATCAAACAGCCCTAAAATTTGAGCCATTAAGCTTTTACTTTCAACTACTAACTTATCCATTTTCAAAAAAATGTGAGCAACGATCAAAAATATTTCTTTTTGGCTTGTTATTAATCTCACAATTAGCCAATATTTGGGGATTTTTAAAGGCAAAATATTTAGCTCTATAAATTGCTATAACTAAAAAAATGAACCAGAATTATCAAATTAAAATAGGTATAGATGGTAGTTTTTTATCAGGTCAGAAACGGGGTCATGCTCGTTATTCTTTTGAGCTTTGTCGTGAACTAGACAAATATTTACCTAATGCCAATTTCTTTGTTTATAGTCCATTACCAATAGAAATGCCGGTTATCTCTCCTCGATGGAAACTAAGGACTCAGGGAAAAATATTAGCAGTCTCACCAATATTGTGGTTAAAAATTATTGGTAGTTGGATTTGTAGAAAAGATCAGTTAGATATCTTCTGGGGAACCTATTTTTTTCTACCCTATCTTGATCAATCAACTAAAACAATTCTGACTGTTCATGATTTTTGGTTTGACATAGATCCCACAGGTATGGATTGGTTTCATACTCAAGGTTTTTACCTATTTCTTAAAAATGATGTAAAACGAGCCAATACCATAATTACAAACTCTCAAGAAACCGATAGGCAACTATTCAATTATACTGGTCGTAATTCTATTATTATTCAACCCGGAGTTAGTGAGATATTTAAACCTTTATCAAGGGATATAGTCAAGAGTGAATTAGAAAATTATCAAATTTCTAGTCCCTATCTTTTGAATGTAGCTACTTGGGAACCTAGAAAAAATGTCGAATTATTAGTTAAAACTTTTATTAATCTGAAAAAAGAAGGTTTAATTCCTGATCATAAACTGGTTTTAGTCGGAAAAAAGGGGTGGAAATATGAAGGGATAGAAACCTTGATTGCTAATGAGGGAAAAAATGATATAATGGTTCTTGGTTACGTTCCAGATGAGCAATTACCCGCCCTTTATAGTGGTGCTGATTTATTTGTTTTTCCTTCTATTCATGAAGGATTTGGCATACCTGTATTAGAAGCGAGAGCTTGTGGGACCAAAGTGGTGACAACTGATATTCCTGAATTAAGGGAAGCAGGTGGCTCTGATGTTATCTATATTCAGCCAACAGAATTAGGTATTAGACAAGGAATTTTAACAGGTTTAAGTCAATCTTTTGTTAATCAAAATCATCAAAATATTCCTACTTGGAAAGAAGGGGCTAAAACCTTAGCCAAAATTATTAGTTGTCATTCTGTACAGAACAAAAATAGGTATATTACTTAGCGTTTTTGCCTAT
This sequence comes from Microcystis sp. M_OC_Ca_00000000_C217Col, assembly GCF_007095585.1. NCBI lineage: Bacteria > Bacillati > Cyanobacteriota > Cyanophyceae > Chroococcales > Microcystaceae > Microcystis > Microcystis sp. M_OC_Ca_00000000_C217Col. Next base: position 2,321 of record NZ_SFBV01000325.1, on the reverse strand, counting down.
GTGTATCCATAGCCAATCTCTAATCACTTTAGGTAAAGTTTTTCTACAGATATTCATAACTAAATCTCTGAAATACCCTTCAAATAAATAATGTAAAAAATAATTATCATACAAAAATCTGACCTTTTTAAATTCTTTCCAAATCTGACTATTACTTATCCCTTGAGCAATAAAATATTGTTCTGTCCAGTCCAAATAAGCTCGATTTTCCCAATATCTTTGATGATATTTTATAGCGATAAAATGAGCATCACTTGGCTTTTCTCGATGTTTAATCCAGCAACTTTGAGAAACATAAATTGGGAAATTTAAACCAATTTTTGTAAAAAGCACCGTATCTTCAGCCCAACCCCGAAACTGTGCTGCAGATTTTCCTACTTGAATTAATACTTCACGGCGTAGCATAACATTACTGGGAACAGGTTTTTGTTTTCCTTGTTTCCATAAAATAGGTAATAAATTAGGAGGGTAAATAATAGTATTTGATTCTATTCCTAAAGATACAAAATAATCTCGATTTATATCTTCTATTTTTCCCGTCCAACTATGCCAAAATTGCACCCACCCATAAACCATTGCTACTTCTGGATAAGATGCAAAAATAGCAAGTTGCTCTGTTAATTTATGAGGTAGCCAAATATCATCCGCATCTAAAAAAGCAATAAACTCACCCTTAGCCTGTTCAATTCCTAAATTACGAGACGCACTCATACCGCAATTTTCATGATGGGGATGTTCAATATAATAGACTTTTTGAGGATTTTTCCGAGCATAATTTAAGGCAATATCGCTACTATTATCTGTTGAGCCATCATCAACTAATAAAAGTTCCCAATGTTCGTAATTCTGAGCAAAAACACTAGCGATGGCTTCGGTAATAAATTTTTCTTCGTTCCAAAAAATAATTATGACTGAAACTAAATTTTGATTTTTCATGTTTAGCTACTAATTAGAACTAATCTTCGGGATAATATCCCAGTTGTTCCGCTAGGGGATTAACAATATTTTTAAGAATGTTAATTTCATCTAGAGTGATTTTTGTAAATTGATCAATTTTAGGTAAATCATCTTTATTAGCAATTTTTATTAATTGATTGGGATCTTTTAAGTCGATTTCTAAATAAGATGCTAGTTCTTTTAACTCAAAATTTCCCTTAACTACATCTTCATATTTTAAGAGTTTAGCATTCAGTTTTTCATGATACAAAACATAGCTTTCGCTTAAGTTTCTCCAAATATATCCAAAGTTTTTAGTAGTCATCTGTTGTTGATCAAGATAGGTAAAAATTTTATAAGATTGATAGGAATGATAGGGATTTCTTATTAAAAAAATAAATTTTGATTCAGGAAACAGCCATTGTAAGTAAACTGCATGGTCTCCCGTTAATCGGACTTCTTTTATGCCCCAACGTTTTGCGCCTTTTTGCCTAGCAGGGATAGCAAAAAGATTAATAAAAAAAAGACGATGAGCTTGTTGAAAAAAACTTAAATCTGGATACAAATTAGCAACCCATTGATTACTAATATCTTCAAATTTTTGACGATATATGAAGTCTTTTTTGGGAAAATCTTGGGAAAATGGCTCGATTTGTTTAGCCATATTCTGAATAATAAATGAACGAGCGTAGGGTTCGCCCCAAATGACAGTTTCTGATGAACTCATCATCAATCGCTGAATCCAAGTTGAACCAGAACGCATACCAGCAGAAAATATAAAAATTGGTTTTTCAGTTATCTCTTGAATATCGCTTGTGGTGATTTCAGGAAATCTCCATTTAATCCAATTAATCCCTTGAACAATATTGAGAGGATTACCATAATATTCTTGCTGGTGGATGTTTTTTTTTAAGGAATGATAATACAATTGTCTGCCAATTTTCTCCCACAACCAATGGCGGAGAAATTTAGGGAAAGTTTTTCTTCCTAAACTTATGGCTAAATCGAGCCAACCTTTGAGGGATAATAAGTCACCCATAGGATAATAATGATTTAGATGTGTTGGTTGTACTTCTTGATCTTTCATTTTTGCTCGCGGGGATATTGTTTTATACGGTTAAGTAGCTGGTTATAATTAAATTGAAGATAGATCCCCCCTTAATCCCCCCTTAATAAGCTATCCATTAGTCACATCTTTCTTAACATAAAATTTGACAAAAAGAGAAAAGTGTGCAATATGGCTCAAGGAGGTTCTATGGGGGGACTAATTTGATGAGATAGTTTCCAAGTCTGGCTGATATCATGTTACCTTCGCAGTCCCAACCAAATAGTTTTAACACCTGGTTCACCGTCACCTTTTCTACCTAAAAACCCCCCAAGAGAAG
>NZ_SFBV01000324.1:0-11512 GCF_007095585.1 Microcystis sp. M_OC_Ca_00000000_C217Col | reverse complement strand
AATAAAGCTTATTAAAAGAATGAGTTATGGATTTACCAATTTTGAACATCTTCGACTTAAGCTGTTTGCTTGCTTTAATTCATAACAAAAATTAACACACGAAAACCAGAAGAGCCTAATTTTTTTTACTTCTGGTACTAACAAATCTAATGCTTCAGCAATTTGTTCGGGAGTTAATCCTAGTTTGACTAAGCGAGGGATAGTTTCCCTTTTAGTTTTCTTTTCGATAGCATTAGCCATAATTTGATCATCGGGAATAATATCATCGTTTTCTTCTAGGTTAGAAGGAGAACTGGGACAAAAATTAAGTTTGTCAACTTGGCTACTATTAACAACAATACCATAGTTAAGTAGTCATGCAAAATTAATTACCTGCCCGATCGAGCTAAAACCCTTACGGGGCAATGATCGTCATGTGTAAATAATTTTGCCTAGGTACTTATTTTTACCGACTACTCTTTGAACTGTAGCGCAAAAATTAGACTTATTAATATCTTCTCCTAAAGTATCAGAAAGAAGTTGCCAAAGTTTATAAGCTTCATCCTTAGCATGACCAGCACTACAATTATATTCTTTGGCAATATCAGCGTATTTTTTTCCATTTAAAACTCCCCTAATAATCGACAGTTGCAGACTATCTAGATGCTCACCCGTTTTCGAGAATAGCAATTCATCTAGGTAGCTAGTCAATTCTTGAGTATTCATACTTATTTAACTGTTGGATGTAAGTCTTTATCCGCCATTATCCGCTAAAAGCATTCTTTTGTAAAGATTATTTAGAAAAGTCCCGTCTTTTTCTGACTTCATATAACTTATAAAACAAACTTCATGAAAGCCGACTATGTAATCTTTAATTTTAAATACACATACTTAATAGGAGTATAAGACATGGATGTTCAATATGGAAGTCAAATCAAAATGAGACACATTTTAACAGGTTTTCATCTACACTCTCACCCGCTTAATTATAAACATCCTAACAGTTCACAACAGCAACAAGTAACTTGCTTTAATAACGGTGCTAATGGTGACGATAATGACTTTTGGATTGTTAAAAGTGTTAATGCTAACAATCCAAGAGATAATGAGACTCAAACCGTAAAAGATGGTGATCTGTTGAGACTTGAACATCTTTTAACGCAAAAAAACTTACATAGTCATCCCGGAATACCTTCTCCCATCACTGGACAGCAAGAGGTAACTTGTTTTGGTTTTTCTGGTTCTGGTGATAGTAACGATTTATGGAGAATATCAATAGAAGGGGGCGGTGTTTGGAATGATAGTAAACGAGTTAAATTAATTCATGTTAATACAGACTTCGCTTTACATTCTCATGGTGGTCAAGTGATGAATGATTTAACCGCTTTTCAGCAAGAAGTTACCTGCTTTTCTGGAAGAGATGAAAATGATTTTTGGCAAGCATTTAATATATCATTTGTAGGAGTTAAAGTTCCTGAAGGATTAGGTAGAAATGATAATAATTCTCGACCTGTACGGGCTGAACAAACAAACCGAGTAGCAGGGGGAACCATGACGACTAACGTTACAGTTTCCCCTGATGGAAAACTTACAGCGGAGACTCACACTCGAACAAAAGTAGATTTTAAAGGTTTTACAGGATCAGTTATCGTTGTGATTTATAACAGGGAAGGAAGATCACACATATCTGGAAAGCATTCCTTTGGTGTTGATGGAGATTTAATTCCGGGAGGAAGAAGTGATCGGAAAGATCCTTGGGACGAGTCAGTACCACTAGAAATTGCCAGTAAAGCAGATCGAGTTTCTATCATACATTCTCATGATCCTAATCTGAGAATAACCCGTGAACAGGCTATAGATCTCATTCGTGTAGCGATCATATTAACTGCCGCAGCTTAATAGCTTAAGACATCGATTAATGATGGGGTGTATTAACATTAGTATAATACACCCCAGAGGGGGACAAGCGGGCTAGAAGCCTTACCTACAGAGGCTTCTAGCCTCTATTGTCATAAGTGGATCGATCGATAACCAGCAAAAAGCCAAAGAATAATCAAGGATGGAAAATGCGGTCGCCATTGTTCACGGGTGCAACCAGTTGTCTAAATCCGTCAAAGTGTCAAACTCTAATAAAGCGAGTCCTAAGTCTTCTAAGCGCTCCACAGGAAGTTTACGGATGGTTTCCTCAAGATTCTGCGGTATTTCACCGAAACGTCGTTGAAGAAGTCTAATAACCAACTTTAATGCTTCCTGCTGTACCCCCTCTTGAATCGCTTGTTCTCTATCCTGTTGGTAAAGTGGAGCTAAACGCATAATAAACTCCCTATCCTCCTGTGTTTTTTTCGATAACGCTTCTAGATTTCTACTCAAATTATACAATAAGTTTAAGGAAGCCGATTTTAGGGGATTATTCGGTGATAATCTCTCTAATTCATCGATAGCTCTCTCTCTTGTTCCTCCTCTACTATTTTTCTGATCGGAGACTACTGGCTACTGACTCCTAACCCTAACAACAATTTTTGATTTTTACCGGAGATATAAATAATCTTCCGGTTGCCGTTTGCCAGGCTCAGAACTAGGATAGGAAAGAACGAGGTATTAATGAAGCAAGAGAGGCTTAGACTGTGACCAATGTAGCGATCGATGTCCGATTAACCGCGACTTCTCTGTGGCAATGGCAAACATGGCAAGGATTGCCCTATCTTACCTGTAATCTCCTAGAGGACTGGTCCCACGGCTTTTTTACCCGTCATTATTACCCCCAAACCCCAGAAGCTTTTACGGCTGCTCTAGGGGCAAATGTACCAGTTTATCGGGTCAAACAGGTACATGGCGATCGCCTATTAAATCCCCAAGGGATTACTAACCCGGAAATTGTCGAAGCGGATGGAATTATCACCGATGCTTCCGGTCAAGGGATTTGGGTGGCCAGTGCTGATTGTACGCCCGTACTAATAGGCGATCGCTCTACCGGTGTTGGGGTGGCGATTCATTCTGGATGGAGAGGGACAGCCAAGGGGATAGTTGCCAAAGCAGTTAAGCAGTTATTAAAATCTGGTAGTTGTTTAGATAACTTAGTGTTGGCCCTGGGGCCGGCAATTGCCGGGGAAGTGTATCAAGTAGATGGAGAAGTTGCCGCAGAAGTGGGTTTAAGTTTATTTCCCCAAGAAACCAATCCCGACCAAATTCTAGGGAATTTATTTAACCTCTCCCCCTCCCCCTTATTTGCTGACAAGGAAAAAGGAAAAGTGCGCTTAGACGTGCGACGGGTGATTTACCATCAACTACAACAGTTAGGAATTAGGGATGAACAAATTGCGATCGCTCCTTTTTGTACCTATCAACAAGAGGAGCATTTTTTCTCCTATCGTCGGGAAAAAGCCAAAAAAATCCAATGGTCTGGCATAGTTAGTCGTTAATGGTTACTGCTCACTGATAACTGAAAAATCCCCCCTTTCCCATGCGTATTGTTTTTTTCGGAACCCCGACTTTTGCTGTTCCCACCCTAAAAAAATTATTAGCCAATCCCGATATAGAAATAATTGCCGTCGTTACCCAACCGGACAAGCGCCGGGGAAGGGGTAATCAATTAATCCCCTCACCGGTGAAACAAATAGCCATAGAACAGCAAATACCGGTTTGGCAGCCCAAAAGTGTCAAAAAAAACGCTAAAACCTTAGATTTTCTCAGACAATCGCAAGCGGATGCCTTTGTGGTGGTTGCCTACGGACAAATTCTCTCCCCAGAAATTCTAGAGATGCCGCGATTAGGCTGTATTAACGTTCATGGCTCAATTTTACCGAAATATCGGGGAGCAGCCCCCGTGCAGTGGTGCATCGCTAGGGGAGAAAAAGAAACCGGCATTACCACCATGTTAATGGATGCGGGCATGGACACCGGACCGATGTTACTGAAAGCCTACAGCCCGATCGCTCTTTTTGACAATGCCGAACAGGTGGGAGCAACCCTAGGGCAAATGGGGGCGGATTTGCTCCTAGAAACCCTCTCTAAGCTCGATCGAGCAGAAATTACCCCAATTCCTCAAAATAATGACGATGCCACCTATGCCCCTTTAATTCAGAAATCTGACTACCTAATCCACTGGCAAGATTCGGGCCGGACAATTCATGATCGAGTCCGGGGTTTTTATCCTAATGCGCTGACCACTTTCCGGGGACAACCCCTAAAAGTGATGGCCACTATTCCCCTAGACGATCTGGAGCAACTGCCTCGAGAATTACAGACAAAAGACCTTTCTCATCTAAGCGGAGAAGTGGGATCGATCGTGACTCTCTGGAAAAATTTCGGGCCGGTAGTGCAGACGGGAGCGGGTTTATTGTTATTAAAAGAAGTGCAATTATCGGGAAAACCACCGCGTTCTGGTGGGGATTTGGTCAATGGTTCCCGTTTAACTATCGGTGAGATTTTCGGTCAATAGTTTTCGGGGTATGGCTTTCCTTTGCTCCTCTATGCTTCACTGGTGAAGATTTTTTTCAACTTGCGAAAGCGATCGGAATAACTTCTTAATACTTCGATTGCAAACATGGGGGTTTCCTGCACGGCAAATAAAAACTGCGGTTGATTGAGACAGGCTAATTTACAATCAGTTTTGGCGATAGCTGTGGATTCTCGCAGTTTATCCCCATGCAGGAGCGCTCCTGCTCCGAATACATCCCCTTTTTCTAGAGTTTCTATCAATTGTTCCTTGATATACATCTCCACTTCTCCGCTAAGAATACCGTACATTAACTCGCCCTCCGTGCCATCGACAAAAATAACTTCACCAGCTGGAAAAGTGCGATCGGGATGATTTTCGAGAATTTTAATCGTCTCTACGGGACTTAACATGATTTAACAATAATTTTTCGGGTTATCTCTCCCATTTTCCAATACATTGAACTCCCCGATCATCGTTTTTGTATCTAAGAATACTTGAAACTTCCCTACCTGACAAAGATTCGGTTTGACTCTCAGAAATGCTTTGTTTAATGCTTGTCGGGGAGAGAAATTTTTCCTCTTCATACCTTTATCCTCTTCCTACCCAACCCGATTTTTGAGTCTATTTTTTTCTCTGTTATCTTCCCTCAAAAACCCTATATATATGGGCGCACGGATTCCCATTATACATAAAGTATAAAGCAAGTCTCGCCATTTGTCAAGGGTTTTCCGAAAATCTCCCCCTCTCCCCACTTCCTTGAGAAAATACCTGGTTTAAAACTGTTTGATCGCTGCTTGGGTGATTTCTGCGATCGCGGCTAAACTGGGACTAACTGGGCCAGTATCGGTGGATAACCAGAGAAGATACTCGACGTTACCCGCAGGCCCGGTAATGGGAGACCAAGTTAAACCCCGATAGAACCATCCTAAGACTTCGGCGGCCTGTAAAACCTGAAAAATTGCCCCTGCTTGGTCTTGATGGTCGCGAACTACCCCTTTTTTACCGACTTTTTCCCGTCCCACCTCGAATTGGGGTTTGACCAATAAAATCGCCTCTCGCGGTGGATTTAATAGCGTCCACAGGGTCGGTAAAACTTTGGTCAGAGAAATAAAGGACAGATCCATAACTGCTAAATCGGCGGGTTTTTCCTGTCCGTATAACTTTTCCGGGGTTAAATAGCGAAAATTAGTTCTTTCTAGTAAAATAACTCGTTGATCCTGCCGTAAACTCCAGGCCACTTGTCCATAACCCACATCGACCCCATAAACCCGTTTTGCTCCTTTTTGCAAGAGACAATCGGTAAATCCCCCCGTAGAAATGCCGCCATCTAAACAAATGCGATCGCAGACATCAATGGCAAATAATTCTAAGGCCTTAGCTAATTTTTCGCCCCCCCTTGACAAATAGGGCAGTTTCTGCTTAACCTCGATCGCCGCTTCTGGATCGATTTCTGTGGCAGGTTTATCAATGATTTGGTGATTGACTTTCACCTCTCCAGCGCGAATTAATCGCTGTGCCTGTTGACGGGAATCACAGAGATTTTTGGCTACTAATAATAAATCTAATCTTTCTTTCGACAAGGAAGGCCTCCCAATAATCAGCGCCTAATTCTAAAAAATACCTTATTTTTCCCCAAGCAATCCCAGAAGGAAGATTATAAGTAAACATAGGGACAAGCGGAACCCATCAGCTAAATTTTCGCTGTCATCCCGATATTTTATGGATAAAGAGACTCGATTCGCCATTTTAGTTATTGGCATCCCCTTTCTAGGACTAGCTTACTGTGGCTTGATTTTTGCCGTGATGATTTATTGGGTCTGGGCCCGGGAACATCCCGTGACCATGGCCACTTGTTTCGTCCTTGCTCCTTCTTTGATTTCTGGCTCTATCTGGCTGTTAGCTTCCTATAAAGCCCGCCAAAAGCAGCGTTTGGGGTTATGATTGGCAGGACTATCCCATCGCCCTCTAGAACAACTAATGTGGGGCAATATGGGGGTGAATTACCTTCACCCTCCCCTAGATAACTTTTTCTGATCACCATAACTAGGGGAGAGCCTTAAAGATTAGATATTTTTCTGGTGATAGTTAGCATAAAAGGTTTCCAAGCAAGACTGATTAAATAACCCAATCCTGCCACTAAAATAATTGTCGCCCCTGAGGTGAGATTTAAACTATAGGATAACCACAAACCCACTAAAGTAAAGACAATTCCTAAAATAATCGCTAGGATCATCATTCCCTTCATATTTTTAACAAATTGTCCACTGATAGCGGCGGGAATAGTTAACAAAGCAATTACCATAATTAATCCTACCACCTGCATTACTGCCACAATAGTTAAAGCGGTTATTCCCATTAAACCCAAATAAATTATCTCCACGGGAATATTACGAATAATCGCAAAGGTTTCATCAAAAGATATGGCTAACAACTCTTTATAAAAGATACTAACTAAGGTGATAATTAATATATCTATGCCCGCCATTATCCATAAATCATCCCTCGGTACAGTTAAAATACTACCAAAAAGATAACTCATTAGATCAGCTTTATAACCGGGGGTTAAATCAATAAAAATTACCCCAATCGCCATACCAATCGCCCACATCACCCCGATTAAAGTATCGGCTCTCTCCCGGATACGACGCTGTAAAAAACCCATGCCTAAGGCCGAAAAAAAGGTAAAAAATATCGCCCCCACCAGGGGATTAATCCCGAAAAAATAACCGATTCCTATCCCTCCATAGGCAGCGTGAGCGATTCCCCCACTGATAAAAACCACACGATTAACTACTACCAAAGTACCCACAATCCCACAGGCAATACTAACTAATATTCCTGCGGCAATCGCATGGCGCATAAAATCAAATTGTAAAGCCTCTAGCATAGGGTGTGGGGAAGTGGGGTGTGGGGTGTGGGGTGTGGGGAAGTGGGGAAGTGGGGAGAATAAATAAAAATAATCTCCCGTCTCCTATCTCCTAACTCCTGATAACTGATAACTGATAACTGATAACTGATAACTGATAACTGATCACTGATCACTGATAACTGATAACTGATAACTGATCACTGATAACTGATAACTGATAACTGATCACTGATCACTGATAACTGATCACTGATCACTGATAACTGATCAGTGATCACTGATAACTGATCACTGATCACTGATAACTGATAACTGATAACTGATCACTGATCACTGATCACTGATCACTGATCACTGATAACTGATAAGTAGTCATGCAAAATTAATTACCTGCCCGATCGAGCTAAAACCCTTACGGGGCAATGATCGTCATGTGTAAATAATTTTGCCTAGGTACTTAACTGATCACTGATCACTGATAAATGATAACTGATCACTGATCACTGATAAATGATAACTGATAACTGATAACTGATAACTGATCACTGATCACTGATAACTGATAACTGATAACTGATAACTGATAACTGATTATTGATAACTCTCAATTACTTGACGAAAATCGCTTTTTTGTTTGACTCCGCGCATTTCCTTCACTAATTCCCGGTCCTTAAAGAATTGTACCGTGGGAGTCCCGGTTACTTGACCCATTTTGGCGATTTCTGGGTCAGCTTCGATGTCAATTTCCACAAAATAAATTTTGCCATCGTACTCATCGACCACTTTATCTAAAATCGGTTTCAGGGTTTTACAGGGGCCACAGGTGGGAGAAACATATTTTACCATTAACAAGCGATCGCCGTCGTGGAATAATTTCCGCAAAGCATAACCCCCAACGTGACGGGTTTTGTGAATATCAAAAGTCTCCTCCGTATCGGCCGGGGTTTCGCTAACGGTTTTTGTCTCGTAATGTTCAGAAGTTGCCGATTGACGGTATTCTTGGATTAAATTATGCTCCGATAACCATCTTTCTGCCAATAACGCCGCCATACACCCCGTACCTGCGGCAGTGATGGCCTGACGGTATTCGTGGTCCTGCACGTCTCCTGCGGCAAAAACCCCCTCGACGCTGGTAGCAACAGTCCCCGGTTTGACTTTTACATAACCCACCTCGTCTAATTCTAATTGTCCTTGGAAGAGGGAAGTATTGGGAGTGTGACCGATGGCATAAAATAACCCTCTAACGGCTAATTCACTGATTTCTCCCGTTTGCGAGTTTTTAATGCGTAATCCTGCCATTTTACTGCCTGTACCGAACACATCCACCGCTTGGGTGTGAAAATGAACGGTAACTTTCGGATTATTTAACACCCGGTCCTGCATTGCTTTCGAGGCACGCATCGCTTCCCCGCGAATTAATAAATGGACGTGGGAGCCGTATTTAGTTAAATATACGGCTTCTTCTGCCGCCGAGTCACCGCCACCAATGACAGCCAGGTTTTCCTCTCTAAATATCGGTGTAGCACCGTCACAGATAGCACAAGCGGAAATCCCGTTACTCCAGAATTGGGCCTCGCTGGGTAATCCTAAACGTTTAGCGGTGGCTCCCGTGGCGATAATAATACTATTGGCCTTCACTTCCCGGTCCGTGGAACGAATGATAAAAGGACGCTGACTTAAATCCACCGAGATAACATCTTCGGTATAGCATTGGGTCCCCCATCTTTCGGCCTGTTCCTTCATTCTTTCCATCAGCTTCGGACCGGTGATTCCTTCGGGAAAACCGGGGAAATTTTCTACTTCTGTGGTGGTCATCAATTGTCCCCCCGGAATACCTCCCGCTTGGAAACCCTCAAACATCAAGGGTTTTAAGTTCGCACGCGCCGCATAAATCGCCGCCGTATATCCCGCGGGTCCCGAACCAATAATGACTAAATTCTCGACAGTCATAACCGTAAATGCAACTCATAACGACTACGCTTTTTAGTATAGCAGCATCAGTTATCAGTTATCTGTGTAATATTTTTCGTCACTAACTCTACCAGTGGGTAAAGTCTGCCGCAAATTGAGATAGGGATAAAAGCTTAATGCGGGTATCTTGAGCAACTTTTTGGCGCATTTGAGCCGTATTATATCCCCAATCGGCTAAATATAAGCCCACATCGTTTAAATCTGCTTGTTGCTCCACTAATTCCAACGCATCGAGACGATCCTCGACAAACCACAAATTAGCGGGGGATTCCGGTAAATCAGCCAGTATTTGCTGAATAGTCAGGTATTTCGGCTGTTTAATTTCCTTGCCAATTAATCTCGCTGCCGGAAAATTAATTGCTACTTTTTGTAACAATCGCTTGACAAAACGGCTTTCTTTTGTAGTGATAATATAAACCAAAAAATCCGAGTCTAAAAGAGAGGCCAGGCGATCGATCGCGGGTTGATAAAATTGATGTAAGGCTAACCAAGACTCTAGATCCGACTCAATCCATCGATCCCTAAGACGATCGAGGGCATTTGAGAGAGCTTTTTTCGCTATTTTCTCCCTTTCTAGCAGATTTTGCCGAATTGACGGCCAATGATTTAAAGCTTCCCCGTCGGGAATACCGAGAACAAGCGATCGCAACAGTAAAGGCATTTCCCAACCGGTTTCGATAACGGGACGAAGTTGCGAAAACCTCGGGAAAAAATCCTCGGGAATTATTTCCGGCCAAAGGGTTTCATAGGTGCGTTTGCTAATCTGAAAATACTCGATCATGCCATCACAAAGAACACCATCAAAATCGAGTGCTAGAATGCGGGGGGATTGATTCATAAATGCTGGTTTAATCTCAATAATGGCAGTATAGCGCAGGGAAAATTAAAAAATTGTCTGGTACATCATGCTATTAGCTATTCTTTGCTTCATCGTTGACATAACATAGCTGTCTGATGATTTCTGTAACAGAATTTTTCAATCCCTCTACATGAATCCAACCCACATATACAGCATATACAATATTTTGATGATTGTCCTGTATATAAAAATGATGGACACGATATAAATCTGAGCTTAAATAAATATAACCACTGGCATCTTTGAATTTACCTTCTAGTAATATTTTTTCTTTTAAAGGTTTCATTTTTACCACATCTTTAGTCACTCCAGATATTTGGTATTCTTTCTATGGCAAGATCAACACAAGTGTTATTACTGTAACTATTACCCTGATTATAATCCTGCTGATTAAAATAAATTGTCTCTACGATATTTTTAGCCACTTTATCTGATGCTAGATAATAGGTATGAGCATTAAGGGAATTTAAGACAACGGCAGCAATTTCTACAGAATCAAAAATATTGCCAGTCGCTTCTAGATAATAATCGCTCATTAAAATCTTGGATACATCGGTTATACAATCAAAAAGAGGACGAATTGGATAAGCGATAATATCGGAGGAATTGATCAGATTATTCCAGAGCAAACGCTGACTTTGATGCTGGCTAATAAACTTTTCAATTTGATTGGTATCAATGCCTAAAGTTAAATTCAAAAATGGGATCGGTGAACCCATTGTTGTTACACTAGATAGGGAAAGTTTGCCCCGTTCTTTACCGATAAGGTCACGAATTTCATGAGCGGGATCCTGAGGGTCAAAACGCTCGGAAAATAACAGATCCCAAAGGATTACAGTACCTAAAGAATGGGCGACTATATGTAATTCGGTTTCCTGGGGATAAGCTTGAACAAGATCGATTAATTGATCGGCAATAATGCGGCGAATTTGGTTTCCTCGATCGCTGCCTAAATAGCTAAATGCGTCACCGATAAAATAAGATAAATACTCTTTTCTAAAATTTTGATAGCGAAAGGATTGCTCGGGATTAAAATTACTATTTTTCTGTTTTTGTGTCTGTAATTCTTGATCAATATCTCGCCATAATTTTTCGGTTCCTTTGAGAACATTTCCCCAAAATCCCGCATAACAGTAGGGAATCGCCCGATTTTTGCGTTTACATTCTTCTTCAATTAGTTTAATTAATTTATTGGCATAACTAGCATCTCTTGTGGCCACTCCGTGAATAAAGTAAATAAGCATAATAGATTTATCTCAATAAGCGTTGCTCGGAATCTATTAGGGGTCGAGAAGGTCGTCACCGACCTCCCCTCCCATTCAGAACCGTGCATGAGACTTTCACCTCACACGGCTCCTAGTTTGACTGTTCCCTTGTTAAGGATACAGCTTGACTT
>NZ_SFBV01000323.1:0-10696 GCF_007095585.1 Microcystis sp. M_OC_Ca_00000000_C217Col | reverse complement strand
CCCCTAAGCCGAGTTTTCAAGGTGCTGCGCCGTCCACTTGGTTTTCGAGACTGGCCTTTTAATTCTAACGTAAAGCCAACCTAGAACGGCGGGGTTTCAGACCCAAAATTTCCGATGAGCGGTAGCAAGACGATCCACAACTCCACACCATTCACCCTCAACGTGACCATCATCGGGCGGAATGGCTCCGAACCGTCAAAGGACGGCAACTATGTCAGCGCATCGATCGCGCCCAACGCGAGCTATACGCTTCAATACGGCAACGACCAGAACCCATACATGAATGTCCTGAGGTTCTCGATCTCCGGGCAGGGCATGATGGACGATACACTGTTACAGAAGGTTCAACCGTTGTTAAACGAACTATAAAACTAGAATCAACACAGATAAATGTATTAGTCATTATTTTCTCTATTCATTCACAATTTCTTCCATCAATTGCTGATCTCTTTCTTCTCTCATTTGATGAATAATTTCAGTAACATCGGTTTCAAATGGTTTTCCCTGACGACGTTCATAAATAGCTTTTCGAGTCGCGTCAATTCGTTCTAATGCAATTTACCAAGAGGGGTGATCTTTGAGTTTTTTTCCTAACAATTCCTGTTCTTCTAGGGACAAGGATTGGCTCTTCTCGACTTTGTGTGATAATTTTTGCTTATCTAAGGTTAAATGCTTACTGGGCAAGACTTTTAGGACTATTTTGAAAGAAGAAACTATCAGTATAGACCTCGTTTACACACAGAAACCAGAAGAGCCAAGGATTTAATTGCATTAACTAGAGATTCCACGAGTTCAATATTCATTTTTTTACATCTTTGACCAAAATTATCGGTGTTTATGAAGAGTTACTATAGCCTAGCCTTTGAATTATAACAAAGAGACGCAAACTCCGTCACTTACGTCCCCAATTCATCATCAATCAAAGTTTACCGCTTGGATAACCGAGAAATAACCCGTTTAAAGTCATATCCCCCCGTAAGGAAAATTAACCCGACTTTTTTAACAATTGTCGGCAAAATTTTGCTTGCTTTTTTCACGGCTTTTTGAGATGATATTTTTATAAGACTTTATATACAATCGAGTGTTGGCAACCAAAAAAAATATAAACAGATTCCGATTATAAGAAAATTGTAACCGAAGCCAGCGCCCAAGTCAAGGGATCACTCCTTTTTTTTTGAGAAGTTTTCCAAGAAAAAAATCCAAGAGGCAGCCGGAGATATTCGGTTTTTCTTCACTTTTTGGGCGAAAAAACCCTTTTAGGATGCCTATAATAGGAGATAGAAAGGGTTAAAAACAAAAAAAATGGCGGAGAGAGTCCAGAAAATCCTTGCCCAGTGGGGAATTGCCTCCCGAAGAAGGGCGGAGGAGATGATTGTGGCCGGCCGGGTGAGACGGAATGGCAAAATCGTGCAGTTAGGAGAAAAAGCCGACCCCGAAAAAGATCACCTAGAGATAGACGGAAAAAAAATTGAACCGGGCAATCGTCCCCAAAGATTGTATATACTAATCAACAAACCCATTGGTGTGGTTTCTACCTGTAAGGATCCGCAAAACCGGCCGACGGTGATTGACCTTTTGCCCGACTCCCTCGCTGGCGAGACAGGGTTACATCCCGTAGGACGGTTGGACATTAACACCACTGGGGCTTTACTCCTCACCAACGACGGTCAACTCACCCTCACCCTCACCCATCCCCGTTATCATTTGCCCAAAACCTATCGGGTTTGGCTAGATGGTGCGGTTGATAGACTTGCTCTCCAGCGTTGGCGAGAAGGTATCCTCTTAGGGGGAAAAAAAACCTTACCCGCACAGGTTGAGATTCTCAAGCAAACCGACCAAAAAACCCTATTAGAAGTTATTTTAGTGGAGGGAAGAAATCGGCAGATTCGCTGTGTAGCTGAAGAATTAGGTTATCACGTCCTGAAACTTCATCGCAGTGCCATCGGTCCTATTCAGCTAAACTCTGGTAATAATTCCCCCTTACCCTTGGGTCATTACCGTTTTTTAACCCTTGATGAACTGAAATATTTAAAAAACCCGATTAACTAAGCTGAAAGTCAGCCCCTAATAGCGATATGTTTCGCCTTCTCCAATCACAACTTGATCCCCAGCATAAACAGCGCACCAAATTACTGGAAATCGGCGTTTATTTGCAAAAAAATCGCCTAGAACAGTCCCTTTCTCTCGAGGAAATTGCCCAGAAAACCTTGATCCCGCGCCATCGTCTAGAAGCGCTGGAAGCGGGGGATTTGGAGGCATTGCCCGAACCGATTTATATTCGTTGGTTAATCAAACAATTTGCCGATAGTCTGTCCCTAGATGGTGAGACGGTTAGCCGGCGTTTTCCCACCAAGGTAAATAACTTTTTTAGGGGAATAAAACCGTCTTTATCGCTGCCGAGTCTTCAAATTCGCCCGATTCATCTCTATTTTCTCTATTTAATCTTAGTTATTGGTTCCGTACAAACCCTATCCCACGTCCTGCAAAAATCGGTACTGCAATCGAATCGCTTGCCGCCGCCTTCCTTGCCACAACAGCAAATTGTGCAACCGAAAAGCAACCCCCTTCAACCGGTAGCCAACAAAACCAGCAATAATCAGCAGCTGGTGGTGGAGGTAAAACTGGAAGATGACTGCTGGCTGCGGGTGGTGGTGGATGGGAAGACAGAATTTGAAGGTGTGCTGCCCCAGGGAAGCCATCGCACTTGGCAAGCAAACCGAGAATTAACCGTGAGAGCGGGTAATGCCGGCGGGGTTTACGTTGCTGTTAATAATGCCAATGCTAAACAACTGGGGCAACCGGGCAAAGTCGAGGAAGTCACCTACCGGGCAAATTGAGCTAATTTATGCAAAAGGTTTTTTCACCCCTCGATCGCCTTCAGGGAGGGTTAATCGGGGCATATATTGGGGAATCCTTGCATAATCAACCCCTAATACCAGCCTTTAACTATGAGGCTACACCAAGCACGACCCTGCTTTTACAAGCTCTGCAATCTCAGGAAGATTTGCCCATTGCGATCGAAGCTAGGCAGCAGTCGGAATCGGCGTTATTATTTGTGCTGTTGCCGGAGATTTTAACCTGGCCTGACCATGGGGAACGTTGGCAAGCTAGATTAAATTTTTGGCTGAAAAAGGGCTTAATTTCCGAGTTAACCCGACAAGAAGCGATAATTTGGGGAGAGGCAGTAGGTCTGTTATTAGAGGGAAAAAGGCCTTTAAATCAGTTAATGGGGCAACTACTAACTATTAACCCCAAGAATAAGCTATTAGAGCAGATTCAGTCAGCTTTAGGACAGAATCATCCCCTAGAGTCCATTTTATCGGCTTGGGCGAAAGATATCTCACCTTTAGGAATTGCCATCGCAGCTTCTCTCTATACTTTTCTGCAAACGACCGAGGATTTCGCCGTGAGCGTGCGTCGCGCTAATTCTAGTCCCTATCAACGGCAATTAACCACCACTTTAGCGGGGATTTGGGCGGGATTGTACAACGGTATCGAGGGGATTCCCCTAGCTTGGCGGCAAAATTTGCCGAAAGAGCCAGTTAAACAGCAATTAATGGATAAAGCTGGGGAAATCTATCGAATTTCTTTGGGTATATCTCCTCATCTTGTCCTATCTCCCCATACTGCCGTCGCTTACGGGGGAACAATCCAACCCCGTCCTAGCTTAAAATTGGTCTCTCAAGATAAGTAGGGTTTGCTGAAAAAGTTTTTCCTGGTGTGGGGTGTGGGGTGTGGGGTGTGGGGTGTGGGGTGTGGGGTTTTACCCATTTTCACCTGGTCAATTACCTAATTTTCAGGGAAAAAGTCCAGGGATTTTCCCCCCAATCACTCCAATGGTCGGCACTTTTTGAGGTCAAAAAAGTCTAAAAGCCTTATCCAGCAAAGTTTTTAGATTTATTCAGCAAACCCTACTTAGTTTGAAAGATATTTTGCACCATTTTTTTATCTAAACCTGCGGCAATTTTATCTAATTCTGTTATTTCCCCACTGTCTAAACTCCATCCTAAAGCGCCTAAATTATCCTCAGCTTGCCGAACATTTTTAGCTCCGGGTATAGGAATTGTTCCCTTACAGATACACCAATTTAAGGCAACTTGGCTAATAGTTTTATTTTTAGCTTGGGCGATAACTTCTAGGCAACTCATCAGAGGCGAAATAGCGGGAATTAATTGACCAAAAAGGAAGCGACGTAATCCTGGGGGTAAGTTTTTATTATCTCGATATTTCCCGGTTAATAACCCCAAAGCTAAGGGACTATAGGCAATAATTTTAATACCCAATTGCTCACATAGTTCCTTTAATCCCAAGTCAGCGAGAGGATAGGTAGAAAGGAGAGAATACTGTACCTGTAAACTGGTAATAGGAATGCCGCGACTGGCAAACTTTTGATAGGCAGACTTCAATCTTTTCGGTCCAAAATTGGATAAACCCACCCCTTTAACTAACCCCTTTTCCAGACAATCCCCCAATCCGTCTAATAATCCTCCCTCCTGCCATGGCGCATAATTGCCCGTTGACCAGTGCATTTGCACTAAATCCACCGGGCGGCCTAGTCTGGTTGCCGAAGCTTGACAAGCTTTCACCATGGCATGACGGGTTAAACGCCAAGGATAAGGGGCGAGTTTGGTAGCAATACGGATATGATCAGCGTTATAACCGGTATATTCCCCTGTAAAGCGTCCTAATAGCTTCTCACTCTGTCCGTTGAGTTTGCCTGTGCCGTAGGAGTCTCCCGTATCAAATAGGGTGACACCCCGCTCGACGCAGAGATTAAAAACCGCTTGTAACTGGCTATCCATACTCTCATCATAACCCCAGAGAAGACGATTTCCCCAGGCCCAAGTACCGCAGCCCATGGGGGGAAGGGATAGAGTTTGATGTGTGACTTTCAAGGGATTCATGGGTTAGTTTCTCTGGGTTTTTTCTCAAGCTTTCAGCAAGATATTTTATACTAAATCTGGTTATTAAAGACTGATTATTTATTCCCATTTTTGCCTTCTGCATGAGTAGAAAACGGGTTTCTCGGAGAAACCCGTTTTCTGTACTAAATCGACTTGGGTTTTTGTTTAACAAATAATCCCCGGAACCAATAGTAAAAACTATCGATATAAGTAAAGATTACCGGCACAACCACCAAAGTTAATAGGGTGGAAGTGGTAAAACCACCAATAACGGCAATCGCCATCGGTGCGCGAATTTCCCCATCTGCACCTAAAGCTAAAGCAATCGGTAACATCCCGGCAATTGTGGAAACGGAGGTCATAATAATTGGTCGTAAACGAGAGACTCCCGAATCAATCACCGCCTTAAATTGCGGTTTCCCTTCCTGAAGACCACTCAAGGCAAAATCTACTAACAGAATCGCATTTTTAGTGACTAATCCCATCAGTAAAACTATGCCAATTAAAGCGTATAAACCTAACTCTTTTTGGGTAATTAAAAGAGCGATTAAAGTACCACCAATCGATAAGGGAAGGGAAGTTAAAATCGCTAAGGGATAGAGGAAATTGTTATACAATAAGACCAGAATCCCATAGATAGAAATAATTGCTAAACTTAACGCCCCCAAAAAACGAGCGAAGATATCGCGCATAATACGAGCATCACCAAAGGGTTCTTCTGTCACCTCTGGGGGTAGGTTTTTCATGATTGGTAAAGCGCGAATTTGTGTCACCGCACTTCCCAACGAAACTCCCTCTAAATTAGCTCCAATATTAACCTGACGTTGACGGTTAAAGCGTTGAATTTCCGCAGGTCCACTACCTAAGCTAATTGTCGCCACCGAGTTAAGCGGTACTAACGTCCCATTACTGCTAGGAACGCGCAAATTTTGCAGAGTTTCTATCTCACTGCGTCCATCATTGGCAATTTTCACCCGGATGGGAATTTGTCGGTCAGCAAGGTTAAATTTAGCTAAATTAAACTCATTATCGCCAATTAAAGCTAAAGATGCAGTACGGGCGATCGCTCTGACTGAGACTCCCTGATCGGCAGCCCGCACGGTATCCGGTTGAATAATGATCTCCGGTTTAACTAAACTTACCCCGGAACTGACCTCGACAAAACCGGGTAAAGCTCGCATTTCTCGCTCTAATTTTTGGGCAGTTTGGGTTAAAATATCGCCATTTTCACTTTTTAAAATAATAGCCACATCCTTAGTGCTTCCTGCTCCCCCCTGCGCCCGAAAAGTCACTCTAGCCCCCGGTATCTTCTGGAAATCCCGACGGGTTTGTTCCTCAAATTGCCGTTGAGTTAGCGATCGCTGTTCCTTCGGAACTAAATTAACATATATTAAGCCCGTATTTACCCGTCCCGAATCTCCCGGAATAGCCAAAACATTAGCGACGGCGGGATTTTTTTGCAGTAAACTATTCACCTGATTAGCCACGGCAACGGTATCATTCAAAGTCGCACCGGGAGGCAATTCTAGACTGATGGTACTTAATCCAGTATCCCCGGAACTAAATAACCCTTTTGGAATCAAGGGAACTAACTGTAAACTACCGATAAAAAAGGCCAAAGCCGCCAATAAAGTCAGGATTCGATGACGTAAAGCCCAAGTTAACAAACTTTTGTAGGGACGAAAACGGGGGCGCGAGGAAGGATTATTATCACCAGTTTTCAGCTTTTTCGGCTGTAGAATATAGGCACTTAACATCGGGGTGACGGTGACAGCGATCAAACTGGAGAATAGGGTAGAAACCGCCACCGTAACGCCGAAAGGTTGAAAGAATTGGCCCGGCACACCGCCCATAAAAGCAACCGGCAGGAATACTGCTATAATTGCCGCCGCACTGGCTAAAACGGCTAATCCAATCTCTTTTGAGGCATCAAAGGCCGCTTGCAGGGGTTTTTTACCCATAGCTAAATGTTGATCGATGTCCTCCACCATACACACCGCATCATCCACCAGATTACCCAAAGCTAAAGCTAAGGCCAGTAGGGTCATACCGTTAAGGGTATAATTTAGGGACTGCATCACCCAAAAAGTCGGGAAAATCGACAAAGGCAGGGCTAAACCCGTGATAATCGTGGCACGCCAATTGCCTAAAAATAGACCCACCGTGATCACCGTCATGATGCAACCGATGATCAGATCGCTCAGAAGGCTTTCGTAACTAGCACGAATTGAGTCAGCACGGGTAAAAATTAATTGAAATTTAATATCTTCGGGCAGTTTTTTCTTTAAATTCTCGATTTCTTGGCGCACTGCTGTTTCTACCGTCACCAAGGTGCTGCCAGTCCCCCGTAAAATCGAAAAACCCACCACTGGCTGCCCATCTAAGAGGGCCATTTGTCGAGGATCACTGGAACTATCGCTAACTGTCCCTAAATTGCTTAGGGGGACGGTATCACCGTTAGGTAAAGAGATTTGATAATTCCTTAAATCTTCGATCGTTTCAGCGCTGCCGAGGGTGCGGACGGTTTGTTCACTACCACCGATTTCCGATCGCCCCCCGGGTAAATTAATATTAAAACTGCGAATTTGGTCATTAACCGCCGTGGCCGTGATAGCGTAGGCGATCAGACGACTGGGATCTAAATCTACACGCACTTCTCGATCGACTCCCCCAACGCGATCGACTCGTGCTACCCCCGGCACTCCCGTTAAAGCGCGGCCAATTTGACGATCAACTAGATCACTTAATTCGGCGATCGATCTTTTCGGGGAGGAGATGGTATAGTTCATCACCGCACCCCCGGCAAATTCTAAACGTTGGACAATTGGATCATTAGTATCTTGGGGTAAATCCTGCCGAATTTGCGCTATGGCATTGCGTACATCATTGGTAGCGCGATCGCTGTTAGTGCCAAGGATAAAGTTAACGGTGGTGGTGCTGCTGCCCTCGTTAATAGTAGAAGTAATTTGATCGATATTACCCAAAGCAGCCACCGCATCCTCGACTTTTTTGGTGACTTGGGTTTCCAATTCCTCTGGACCGGCGCCGGGTTGATTAACGGTGATAATCACGGCCGGAATGTCGATGTTAGGAGAGCGATCGATCCCTAATCCTAGAAAGGCAATGTATCCCATTACGGCCATAACCAGGGAGATCAGGATCGTCGGAATGGGATTTTTGATAGACCAATTAGAAATATTAAAAGCCATAATTTCAGTTATCAGTTATCAGTTATCAGTTATCAGTGGGTAAGTTATCAGTTATCAGTTTTTGGTTTTTGGTATTTTCTTGGCAGGTTTTTAGAATAGCCCAAAGCATTTTACCAATTTCCTCCGCATCATCATTGATACTTTGAAAGGCTCTTTCCTCTATGTAATTCGTGTCTTTCAATAGAGACAGCCAATACTTTGTTTCTAGACATTCCTTATAAGCTATTGACATTTTAGCTCGAAAATCAGCTTGAGAAATAGCTCCATTAGCTTCGGCAATGTTAGCCCCGATTGAAGTGCCACTCCTTAATAGCTGTTTTGACAAAACATATTCTTGTTTAGTCTCACACAAATATTTATAGCCTTTAACAATCCTAATGGCAAATTTATAAGCTTTATCATAAACTTTACTCTCCATCTGTTTGCCCCGCTACCGATCACTGATTACTGATTACTGATTACTGATTACTGATTACTGATCACTGATTACTGATTACTGATTGCTGTAATTTTGTCGCCATCACCGAGATAGGCTGCCCCTTTGACCACAATGCGATCGCCCGCTCGTAAACCCGTAAGAATTTCCACGCGATTATTCGGCATAATTTGACCTAATTGCACAGTTTTGGCGGTGACAGTGTTATCAGGTTCCACTAAATAAACTAGAGCTTGATTATCTTTTTGAGGTAAAACTGCGGTCATGGGGACGGTTAAACTATTGCTAGTATTCGTCACGATCGCACCTCGTAAAAACATCCCCGGTTTTAACCCTGTATTGTCAGTTAAATCGACTTTAACCGTTGCTTGACGGGATGCCTCATCGACGATGGGATTAATTTCGCGCACCTGTCCCGATAATTTTAAACTGCTATTAGCATCGGAAGTGATAGTAACGGGCGCTCCGACGCGGATTAAGGGCAATTGATTCTCAGGAACCCGTAATCTTAGCTCTAAACGCCCATTTTCGATGATTTTAAAGAGAGCATTTTGACCGTTGGTGGTGTCCCCGATGCGAGCATTTCTTTCGGCAATTTTGCCACTAACCGGAGAAATCAGGCGCGTCTCGTTTAATTGAGCTTTAACAATAGCTAAACGGCTTTGAGCTTCCGTTAATTGGGCTGTAGCTTGGGCGATCACTTCGGGACGGTTGCCCGCTTGCAATTGCGCTAGTTGCTGCTCTGCTTCTCCTAAACGGGATTGGGTCTGTTGTACGATCGCCGCTTTGTTTCTTTCTTCATTGAGGACCTCATCGAGACGATCCCGGGCGATCGCTCCTTCCGCTTCTAAACTTTGGTTTCTCTGGACGCGTTTTTTAGCCAAATCCCAATCCGATTGAGCTTGACTAATTTCAGCCTTTATGCGTTGAATAGTTTGGTTAGCTCTAGCGATCTCCTCTTTACGGCTACCCGCTTGCAATTCTGCCAAACGCGCCCGGGATTGGGCGACATTTGCCTGTGCTTGGGTTAATTGCGCTTGTAGGACGGTATCATCGAGACGAGCGAGAATTTGACCTTGGCTAACGATATCACCCTCATCGACAAAGATTTCTTTGATTTGTAGTCCCGTCGCTTGGGAAAGAATCGGGATTAATTCGTAGGCTGCCACGCTTCCAGTCGCTTTCAGGGTGCGGGCCACGGCAGTGGATTCCACCCTAGTGGTGGTTACTGTTTGTGCTGGTGCCTCATTTTTTGCCGCTACGGGCTGAGTATTGGGGTTTTGGGCTGTTTGGGGTCGATTAGCGAAACGAGTCGCCCCTAGGGTCAATAAAACCCCCAATCCCACGCCGATAAATAAACCCCTTCCTCCCGATAGCCAAGAGTTGGTTTTTGTCGGTTTTGGCGAGTATTCGGTTTCCTCTGGCTCAATTTCGGGTTTAAATGCGATAACTTCGGGAACTAGCGAATTATCGGCTGAATGCTGGTTATTTTCTAGGGTATCTGGCCGCACGGTCTGCCCTCTCGGTAGATTCTGGATAAAATGTTAAGTTTTGTATCCATTTATAATCTAACGGAAAAAGGTCACGGGTGGGGAAAGTGAGAAAGTGGACTTGCTGTGAAAATCCCAAATTGTCGTGGTTGGTGAGGATTCAGTAGGCAGTAGTCAGGAGACTCCGAGACAGTAGGCAGTATTCAGGAGAATTAAGAATGAGTAATAATCAATTAAATGGTTTATTTAGAGATTTTATGCCAGTTAATCTGGCTCTCCCCTACTTGTGGTCATAAGAAAAAGTTTTGACATCCTCACCGCCGTAAAACGGACGGCGATTCCCAAACCTCACGATTTGGGTTTCTGCTTCTTTCCCTTGCGGGGTTCCGCACCTGCCTGAACAGATTTACTCTGTTCTGGTCTTATGGTCGCTCTACAGACTGACACCGCAAGCCCTGAGGCCAAAATATTTTTACTCGCGTTAATATCTCGGTCATGGTGAGTCCCACAGTCTGGACAATCCCACTCTCGAATATTTAACGGCATTTTTTCAGCAATATACCCGCAATTACTACATCTTTTAGAGCTAGGAAACCATCTATCTATTTCGATGTAATTTCTGCCGTACCAACGGCATTTATAGGCTAATTGTCGGGT